>JACPSE010000184.1 GCA_016193465.1 Deltaproteobacteria bacterium | reverse complement strand
GCTTTGCCTTGTAGTGCTCCACGTTTTCGTCCGGGCTCTTCGCATCCCAATGCGCGGCCAGCTTGCAGTTCTCATTGATCTTCACCTTCGCCCCCTTTCCCGTGACGTAGTAGGAGATCTGGTCGCCAGGCTGGTAAGGCCGCTGCGACCTGAGGGCGATTTCGTACGGCGCTGCCGGGTTGCGCTTTCTTGCGTTGACCTTCATTTGATAGCTCTCCAGCGAGTCTTGCAGGGTTTCGGTTTTCATCAGGAGAGAGATATCCATCCGGTGCTGATCGAGATCCGAAAGATAGCGCTGGTAGAGGGCCGCGATCTTCTCCCTCTCGCCCTTCAGAAGCAGCAGAAGCATCTCCTCCAGCCATTGGCGCTGGAACAGCTCGAGGCCACGGGAGCGCAGGCCTGATCCCTTAATGAGCAGCCTTCCCTTCTGGTCCAGGAGCGCGTAGTTTTTCATCTTGTAGCTGAACATGGCTGGATAACGTCCGTCGAGTTCCAGGTCGATCCCTTGCGGCAGCAGATCGGCCAGGGCCTGAATCAACTTCTCCTCATCCTCCTCGGTCTTTGCCTCCCGCGGCGGGACAAAATAAATCCCGTCGGTGTCCACTTCGATGATCGTGGCCCCTTTCTCTTTTAGCCACGCCACCGCGGACCGGATCAGCTCCCGCCCCTTTGCCGTTACCTGATTAGCTGCCTCGAAATCGTTGAAGTGGCCCATCGCGAAACCAAGATAGCCGTAAAAGGAATTGATCAGGATTTTGAAAGTCGATTGCAGAGCCGAGAGATAGATCTTGGCCTCTTTGGCCTGCGCCTGCCGCGCGAGTTCTTTGGCCTTGATCCTGAAATCGCGCAGGTCGCGCAGCAGACCGGAGAATATCCCGAGCTCATCTCTTTTGGGGAAAAAGCCGTAGACCAGCATGATCGAAGGGTAGAGGGAGGTAACGTCACAGTGGAGGACATGATGGGCCACTCCCTGGTACTCCACGTCGGTGTAACCTCCCGCCACCTCTCTCCCTTCCTCGGGCCTGGGGATAGAGCGGCGCCGGAAAAGGCACTCTCTCAGGAATAGACCGTCAATCTTGGTAGCGTTGCCCCTAAGAGCGACATTTTGATAGCTGTAAGGGAAGATCTGCGCCTCGACAAAATAGCTGGGCGAGAGCAATTCCGACAGGGCACGGGTCTCGCGCACGTCGTCCAGGGCATAGCGGAATAGAGTTTCCGGCTCATGATCGAAATACCAACTGGTTTTGTCCCCCGGGACGTAGGTGCGCTCGGAGGCGGCGATGCCGAAATGGCGTGCGATCTCTTTGAGTCCGTATCCCTCCAGCTCCCGCGCGGCGACGTCGTAGTGTTGGGCCAGTATCCAGGTATCGATGATGTGGCGTCCGAAGATTTCATATTTACGATAAGTGATAGTCCGCTCCGCGATCTGCATACGCGAGGGGTGACTGCGGAGAGGGCTCCCATCTCTCCCCAGCTTCAGCTCCACTCCGTGTCTCTTGGCCCGCGCCTCGATGTATTCCAGATCAAAGCGAAAGAGGTTATGTCCTTCGATCACGTCGGGATCTCGGCTCTGGATCTCGCGCGCCATCTCCCGGAGCATCTGAGCTTCGTCCTTCTCCTTGCCGGATATCACTCTTTCCCATCCCGTGGAGTTGGCGAGGGCGATGGCGGTGATCCGGTCTGACTCTCGCGCCGGATTCGGGAATTCGAAGCCCGTCTGGCAATAGGTCTCGATGTCGATCTGCAAGCGCTTTAGCTCCCCGAAGGTCATACCCAGAAAATGAGTCCGGCCGGAGAGCAGCAGGTACTGATGGACCGGATCGTTTACATAAAGGTAGGGGGCATCCGGCGCTGAGGGGTTCTTGCCGCTCTTTTTTTGCAGGTAAGTTTTCGCCTCGTCGAGCTGCTTCAGATCAGGAAACAGGGCGAGATAGTTGAAGGCTCCGCTTCCCGCCAGAGGTTGCAAATCCGTCTCTCCCTTCCATTGCGCGAGCCAAGCGTCGCCCTTGAGAAGCAAAAAGGGATGGAAGGGCACCGATTCAAAAAGGGTCAGATCTCCCTGTCGGTAAAAAATCCTGATCCTGCCCGGCCCCTCGCTTTCGAACGCAATCAACGCCGGCGTAGAGTCGCGCCCGAACAGGACCTCGTTCCGATGAAAAGGGAGCTCTCCCGTCAAGTCTGGAATCATATTACGGCCCTTTACCTCGCCTTAGGAGCGCTGGTAATATAGCAGAGTCAAATTTGAAGTCATAGGAGATTAGCTATGCGGACCTTTGCTGTCGCTGCCTTGCTATTTTCTTGGCGGCCAAAGGGGCCTCCTCGCTGCGCTGGAGCGAGCGGCTAGAGTTGTGGTAAATAGTGCAACAGAGCATGAGCACCGACCCCATCACTTTTGACAGCCGGCCGTCGCTGAATCGTCCCGTGTTGATTCTCGCCTTTGCTGGCTGGAACGATGCTGGGGCATCGGCAACCACCGCGGTCCGTTATCTGACGGAGCAGATCATGGCGACTAAGTTCGCCAGCATCGATCCCGAGGAGTTCTACGATTTTTCCGTACAGCGTCCTCAGGTCCGTCTCACTGAGGGGATGGAAAGGCGCATCCAGTGGCCCTCCTATGATTTCTACTACGGCGCCGGGATTGGCATCGAGCGGGATTTTGTTTTTGGCATCGGTGCCGAGCCGCACCTCCGCTGGAAGGCATTCTGTGACGCGATCCTCAGCCTGGCGCGCGACTGCAACATCGAAATGATTGTTACCTTGGGCGCCTACCTTGACGAAGTTCTCTATACTCGTCCGGTTCCTCTCACAGGCTTTGCCACGGATGCAAGGCTCACGAAAGAGCTTGATCTTATCCCGTCGCGCTACCAGGGGCCCACAGGCGTGGTTGGGGTTTTGGGCGATGCGTGTCGCAGGGCCGGGACGCCCAATATGAGCCTTTGGGCGGCGCTGCCCCATTATCTCTCCGCCTCGCCAAACCCGAGAGGGGCGCTCGCCCTGATTCTCCGGCTCGCCCAGTGGCTGGGCCTCCGAGTGGATACCGGTCCTTTGGAGCGGTCTGCCGCTGAGTTTCAGAATAAAGTCAACGAAGTTGTGAACAGTGATCCCAACCTCTCCGCCTTCATCCGCGAACTCAAGAAACGCGAGTTCGAGCAGTGAAACTATCCGTTCTCATCCCCGTTTATAACGAGGTGAACACGTTGGAGGAGGCAATCCGTCGGGTACGAAACGTCCGCCTCCCCAAAGAGATCATCGTGGTGGAGGATGGTTCGACCGACGGCAGCCGGGACCTTCTCAAACGTCTCGCGGCAGATGCAAGAGCGGCGGACGATCCTCTCAATGAGCTTAAGGTTTTGTTTCAGGCACAGAATCAGGGAAAGGGGGCCGCAGTCAGATCCGCTCTGTCTCGCGTCACGGGGGACATCGTCATCGTCCAGGATGCGGATCTGGAATACGATCCTCAAGACTATATGAGGTTGCTGGAGCCGATTCTGTCCGGGCAAGCGGATGTGGTTTACGGCACGCGTTTTTACGGCGGCGGGCCTCACCGCGTGCTTTTTTTCTGGCACTATCTCGGCAATCAGTTTCTCACTCTCTTTTCCAACGTCCTGACCAACCTGAACCTCACGGATATGGAGGTCGGCTATAAGGTCTTCAAGACCGAGGTGCTAAAAGAGATCGAGATCAAGTCCAACCGCTTCGGCTTCGAGCCGGAGATCACTGTGAAGGTTGCGAAAAGAAAGTGGCGTGTCTACGAGGTCCCTATTTCTTACCACGGTCGAACGTACGCGGAGGGAAAGAAGATCACCTGGAAAGATGGATTGGTGACCCTTTATGCGCTGGTCCGCTTCTGGCTAAAGGACTAGAAGCAGGCAACAGGCGGTAGGCAATAGGCACCAGGGAAGAATTGCAAAACTATTGCCTCTATCGTTCGCCCCGCAGCTCCTCCATGTAGTCCTGCAGGGCCAGCTTCAAAGGAAACTTTGGGCTATAGCCCAGTTCGGCTTGGGAGCGGCCAAGATCGAGGGGAAACTCTTTGTCGCCAAGATCACTTCCGTTACCGACAGCTTTAACCTCAACTCTAGGAGCCAACTCACGCGCAACCCGAGCTAGGTCCGCCGCGGCGGAAACGACACCGCTCCCCGCGTTATAGATCCTCTGCTTGGGATTTTGAGCCTTGCAGGCCAGATCCAAAGCCAAGGCCACATCCTTCGCATAGACATACTCGTTGCCAGGATAGGTCTTGCTGTCGAGAGTGAAGGGCTCTCCCTTTATAAGGTTGAGAGCCAGATCGCGCATCGTCATTCCAACGGTCGAGCCTCCCACATAGTGACCGCGGCCGAATACGCCGCCAGGTCGGATGATCACCGTATCGAGATCATAGCGATGGGCATAGGCATGAACCAAATGCTCGGAGCAGAGCTTGGTGGTTGTGTAGAGATTATGTCCTCCTATGGGAGCGTCTTCTCGGATGGGGCCTGCTTTGATTTTGGCTCGGTCGTACACCCCGAAGGTGCTGACGTAGACCACGCGCCTCAAGCCGAGCAGCCGCGCGGCCTCCAGGACATGGATGGTTCCGAGGATGTTGTTGGTCGTGCCGGTATAGGAGTTTTCCGCCACCCTCGCGCCGATCAGCCCGGCTGTGTGGACCAGCGCATCGACATGGAATTGTTTCAGGGCATTCATGAGAGCGGGAAGGTCCCTTAAGTCCGCGGCAACGATTTCGGTCCTATCCTTGCCGACGACGCTCTCTATAAATTCTCGCCTGGGGGAGAGATCGTAGAGAACGACCTTATTGCTCGCATCTACCATGCGCCTTGCAAAGTGACATCCTATAAGTCCTGCTCCGGTAACTAAAACTGTCATATCGTTGGCTCCTTGCTGAAGGATTGGCGACGAGTTTAGGCCATAGCGGAAGGGGCTGTCAATCGCATCGTAAAGGCGTTTGCATCAGGTCCAGCTCCAGGAGTAACAGGGAGCATTTATCCCTTGTGCTCTTCAGGTGTCAAGTCGTTTCCCGAGCCCGCCCGGTACTTGTAGCGGCGGAACACAAAAGTGGAAAAACCAAAGATGACCCCTCCCGCAGCCACTGTTATAGGAGTTCCCAAGAGGCTCGCCGAAGCGCCGTAGAGGAGCCCTCCTAGAGAGCGGAAGCCGGCCTCAAGGTTGTAGAGG
>JACPSE010000124.1:64685-65372 GCA_016193465.1 Deltaproteobacteria bacterium | reverse complement strand
GCACACAGCCCTTAGCCGACCTGGATGTAACGGCAGCCACGATCAACCTTAACAGCACGGGCATCACGGTAGATGACGGGGCCGGAGGGGCCACTGCGACCTTGACAGGGGCGGTGGTCTTAGGGGCCAATGTGACCATCGACACCGATGGCGCAGCAGATAACAGCCTAACCTTTACCTCCACCATCAACGCCGATGATGCCACGGCCAATGACCGCACTCTTACCATCACCGCAGGCACCGGCACGGTGACCTTTGGCGGGATCGTGGGCGGCACACAGGCGCTAGCCGATCTGGACGTGACGGCAGCCACGATCAATCTGAACAGCACCGGCATCACAGTGGATGACGGCGCGGGCGGGGCCACTGCGACCTTTACAGGGGCGGTGGTCTTAGGGGCCAACGTCGCTATCGACACTGACGGCACCAATGACAACAGCCTGAGCTTTACCTCCACCATCAACGCCGACGACGCCACGGCCAATAACCGCACTCTTACCATCACCGCAGGCACCGGCACGGTGACCTTTGGCGGGATCGTGGGCGGCACACAGCCCTTAGCCGACCTGGATGTAACGGCAGCCACGATCAACCTTAACAGCACGGGCATCACGGTAGATGACGGGGCCGGAGGGGCCACTGCGACCTTGACAGGGGCGGTGGTCTTAGGGGCCAATGTGACCATCG
>JACPSE010000124.1:0-64662 GCA_016193465.1 Deltaproteobacteria bacterium | reverse complement strand
CCACCATCAATGCCGATGACGCAACGGCCAATGATCGCACGCTAACGATCACCGCAGGCACCGGCACAGTGACCTTTGGCGGCAACATCGGCACTACTCAGGCGCTGGCAGACTTGGATGTAACAGCAGCTACCATCAATCTAGCTGGTGCTACGGTCCAGGTGGACGATCAGGGTGGCAACACTGCGACCTTTACGGGCGCTGTGGTGCTGCAGAACAACGTCACCATCGACACCGATGGCGCAGCAGACAACAGCCTGAGCTTTACCTCCACCATCAATGCCGATGACGCAACGGCCAATGATCGCACGCTAACGAGCAACGGCCAATGATCGCACGCTAACGATCACCGCAGGCACCGGCACAGTGACCTTTGGCGGGATCGTGGGCGGCACACAGGCGCTAGCCGATCTGGACGTGACGGCAGCCACGATCAATCTGAACAGCACGGGCGTGACAGTGGATGACGGGGCCGGTGGGGCCACGGCGACCTTTACAGGGGCGGTGGTCTTAGGAGCCAACGTCACCATCGACACCGATGGCGCAGCAGATAACAGCCTAACCTTTACCTCCACCATTGATGCCACTACCGCAGGCACTGAGGGGCTTACCATTACAGCGGGTGGCGGCACGGTGACACTAGGGGGCGCCGTCGGCACTACCATGGCCCTAGACGCTCTGGACGTGACGGCGGACACCATCAACGCTAACGGGAATATCACCACGGCTGACGGCAACGTCACGCTGGATTCTACTAGTGCCCTTACCATCGGTGTCAACATCAGCGCCGGTGCGGGCACGGTCACCCTCGTCTCAGACGGCGCCATCAATCAGACTGGCGGCGCCATCACCGCTGATAAGCTCTCCTTGGAGTCCGGTAGCCCAATTACCGTCAACCAAGCTGGCAATGACGTCAACACCGTGGCAGCCAAGGCCGATACAGCCGGGGATATTAAGATCCGGGATACCGATGATATGACGATTGGCACGGTGGGCTCCTTGAGCGGTATTAGCTCCAATGGTGGGAACGTTACGGTCCAGACTGGAGGCAATCTGACGGTCAGCCAGGCGGTTAATGCGGGGGCAGGCACTGTTACTCTGAATGTTACCTCCGGTTCGATCAACGGCGCTGGCTTGATCACCGCTTCAACGGCAGACCTCGATGCCACCACAGGTATCGGAAACACCACAGCCCTGGAGTTGGCGGCTAGCACAATTACCGCTGACACCACCAACGGCAACATTGACATTGACAATGCGCTAGGTACGGCCGTGTCGGTCAATAGCCTCACCACAGGCACAGGAACCATCACCTTTGAGCAGAGTGGAGGCGGGGCCGTAACCTTCGTCAATGTCACTACGACTTCCGGGGATATTACCTTACAGAATGCCGGTGCGAACCTAAAAGCACAGACGGTGACGGCAGGCACGGCGGCCCCTGGCGACGGAGATCTGACTCTTGAAACCACTGGGTCCGGTGACATCATCGTTGACGACGTCAAAGCGGAGAATGACACGGTAACCATAACGGCCGCTGGCGCCATTTTGGAGAACCCGGATGCCGGCGTGGATATCACAGGTAGTACGCTGGATCTCACAGCAAGCAATGGGATTGGGACCCAGTCAGAACCCCTTGAGATCTCTGAATCCACGCTGACCGCAACGACCACAAACGGCGACGTTGTGCTTCAGACGATATCCGGCGACATGACCGTGAACCAGGTAGAGGCGACCAACGGTGGGATTTTCCTCACCTCGGCTGGAGGCATAATGGCGGGCAATTTCGATCCCAACCTGACCGCAGGGACTAACTCTGAACTCAAGGCAAATGGCGGCTCCATTGGATCGGACGCCAATCCCTTCGCGTACAATGTCTCAGGAGGAGGATTCACTGTTTCGGCCAGTGGCGATGCGTTCCTTGAGGGCTCGCCCGCACCAACAGATGGAGGCGTCACAGGAATCCTTGACTTCCAAGGGTCCATCGGCGGTACTAAAGGCTTGCTCATATTGGGTGTATTTGGTAGCACCGTCTCCGAAACCGGAGGCCCTGCAACCACTACCGGGAGGCTCATCAGCCTGGCTGAAGAGGCCATAGTTACCGAGGAGCCAAAAGAGATCGAGCTTGAGGAGGAACTGAAGCGCAGGCTGGGAATCGGCGGATGATACAAAAGGGAAATGGAGTGAGACGATAATTTTTACAGGGAGGAACGAATAGATGGTCAAAGGCTTCTTGAAGATTGCGACGATGGTTGTTGTCAGTATTGTCATGGTGGGCACGGCTCAGCCGGCTCAGGTTGCACCCGCAGCAAAGGCAGCGCCCTCCCCTACGGCTCAGCCCACGCAAGCCGAGCCGGCTCGGGGAAGGACCATATTCGACTATAAGGGCGATCTCAATATGACAGACAAGCAGGAGCAGGACATCAGGACCATCCTGCAAAACCTTAACAAAGACGCCCGGTTGAGCAATGCGAGGCTTGTTATCATTGATTCTGAGCTGGAGGATCTTCTCAACAAAGAGGGCGATCTCGACCTCATTAGGAAGAAGCTGAGAGAAGCGGCTGACATTCGTATAGTTATGAGAATCGCCGACATTGAGGCAACTAGAAAGATCAATCGAACTCTTTCCCCCGAGCAGCTCAAGAGATGGAGGGGGATTCAGGCCGCCGCCAGATAAGAAAAACAGCTCTAGAGCTTAGGGTCTAGAGCCGAGAGCCGTTTGTCTAAGCTCTTAGCCCTCAGCTATTCGCTCTTAGCTATTAGCCTTCAGCCCTTAGCTTTCAGCTATTACGATGCAAAGCCGTTTAAAGGTTTTTCTGCTCTCTCTCGCCCTCTCTGCTCTTAGCTGTCAGCTCTTAGCTATCAGCTTTTCTACTGTGGCCTATGCGGACCCTGTCCCGCTAATCATAGATGTAAGGGATGATCTGAAATTGACCGACAATCAGGTAAGCGAGATCAGTGCCATTTGGAAGCAACAATTTAGACAGCGCCGCCTAGCCAGCGCAAAGATTGTCCTTATCGACGACGAATTGGAGGATCTTACCGAGAAGGAAGCTGATCCGGCGCAGATTGAAAAAAGGTTAAGAGAGAAAGCTGACATCCAGACAAATTTGAGGGTCGGCGAAATTGCCACAGAAAGAAAAGTTAACAGGCTCCTTTCCCCCGAACAACTGAAGAGGTGGAGAGCTATCCACGCCTCCGTGACCGGGCGGCGCTAGCCGGCAAATAGTGAATAGCAAAATTTACTGAATTGATGGCGGAGAGAGAGGGATTCGAACCCTCGGTACCCTTTTAAGGGGTACACACGCTTAGCAGGCGTGCGCCTTCGACCGCTCGGCCATCTCTCCGTGGTGAAGTAAAAGCCGTGATCGTGCTCGTTTCTCGTGCTCGTACGAACACGAATCACGAACACGGGACACGTTTTATCCAAACTAGTGGCGGAGGGGGCGAGATTCGAACTCGCGGTCCACGCAGTGGACGCCGGTTTTCAAGACCGGTGCCTTAAACCGCTCGGCCACCCCTCCTGCAATTACAGTAAACAGTAAATAGTCAATAGTAAATAGGCTCCAGCTCAACATTTAAGTTTTTAATTTTAGGTTATTAGTTTTGAGTTGAAAGGAAACTTCTGTCAACTAAGAACTAAAAACTCACCACTCAAAACTGTTTTTTTAGCTGATCCGCTCCAGACCTCCCATATACGGACGTAGCGCCTCCGGCACAATCACGGTCCCATCCTTCTGCTGGTAATTCTCCAAGACCGCAACCACTGTCCTTCCCACAGCCAGGCCGGAGCCGTTGAGCGTGTGGACAAAAACGGGTTTTCCTTTTTTTTCCGGGCGATAGCGGATTTGAGCCCGGCGCGCCTGAAAATCCTCACAGTTCGAGCAGGAGCTGATCTCCCGGTAAGCCCCCTGCCCTGGCAGCCACACCTCCAAATCGTAGGTTTTCGCCGAGGAAAAGCCCAAATCGCCAGCGCAAAGCTCCACGACGCGATAAGGAAGCCTAAGCCTTTGAAGGACCTCCTCGGCATCCCGCACCATTTTCTCCAGCTCCTCGTAAGAATTCTGCGGCCCGGTCAATTTCACCAGCTCCACCTTGTTGAACTGGTGCAGGCGTATCAGCCCGCGCACGTCCTGTCCGTAGGAGCCCGCCTCGCGGCGAAAGCAAGGAGTATAGGCGACGTAGCAGATAGGGATATCTTCCCGGCTCAAAACCTCATCCCGGTGGATGTTCGTCAACGGCACCTCAGCCGTTGGCACGAGGAAAAGCTCCGGTTCCGCGGTGCGGAAAAGCTCTTCTTCAAATTTTGGTAGCTGCCCCGTGCCCGTCATGGTCTCTCGATTCACCAGAAACGGCGGCACCGTCTCCCGGTAACCACGCTCGCGCGTGTGCAGATCGAGCATGAAATTGATCAGCGCCCGCTCCAGCAACGCCCCCTGTCTATAGTAAATCGCGAACCGAGAGGCCGCAATTTTTGCCGCCCTGGTAAAATCCAGAATTCCCAGCTCTTCCCCTATCTCCCAATGGTTTTTCGGAGAAAAATCGAAACGGGGAAGCTCGCCCCATTGTCTCACCTCCTTGTTGTCTTCGGGGCCCGATCCCAACGGCACGCTGGGGTGCGGTAGGTTCGGAATCCAAAGCATCCATTTCTGGAATCGCCCTTCGATCTCCGCTAAAGGTCCCTCACCGTCGCGGATCGCCTGGGAAAGCTGCTCCACATCCCGCATCAGCGAAGCGGCATCCTGACCCGATTTTTTTAGCCTGCCGATCTCGCCGGAAAGCTGATTTTTTTTCTCCTTCAGTCTCTCCCACTTCGCCAGCGTCTCCCGGCGCTCCCGGTCCACGGCGCCGAACTCTTCCCAGTCGATCTTCGTCCCCCTGGCGCCGATCCGCTCTTTAACCAGATCCAAATTGTCTCGAAGAAGCTTAATATCCAGCATGAGAAAACACTTTAGGCTTGAGGCGAAAGGCAACAGGCAACCAGAAGAAGTTTTTACTCACGCCTCGCGCCTCATGCCTCACGCCTCACGCCTTCTTTATGAAATCTCAAAGGCATTTTGCACATGTTCCACCAGCGGTTCTCGGTCTTTCCAGGAGATACCCACGACGTCGAACCTCGCTTCCCTGTGGTGCAGCCGATGCTGGCTGAGGAAAAAAAGCGCTGCCTTGACCATCTTATGTTGCTTGCGCGGATGGACCGCCTCAAGAGGCCCGCCGAAGCGATCATCCGTGCGGGTCTTCACCTCAACGAAAACCAAAACCCGGCGATCCAACAAAACAAGGTCCAACTCCCCGACCGGACAGCGGTAGTTCCGTTCCACGAGCCTGTAGCCTTTCTTCCTGAGAAACGTCTCGGCAATCCGCTCCCCTTCTTTGCCCAGAATCTGCTTTTGACCTTCCATGCGATCAGGCTTTCTAGCCTTCTCGCCTCCAAGCTAGGAGGCTAGGAAGCTGGGAGGCTGGTAAGCTGAGACATTCCCGCACCGGCCTGAAGCTCCTGCGGTGAATCGGCGCCGGGCCATAGCGACGGAGCGCTGCCAGGTGCGCAGGGGATCCGTAGCCCTTATGCTGCCTAAATCCGTATTCAGGATACAGGCTGTCATATTTTTTCATTATCTCATCCCGCGCCACCTTGGCCACGATAGAGGCCGCGCCAATAGAAATAGACAACCGGTCGCCCTTCTTGATCGCCTTCTGGAAGGGCAAGGCATGAGGCGTGAGGCGCGAGGCGTGAGGGGAAAGGCATGAGGCGGAAGGCGTGAGGCTTGAGACGAGAGCTAAATCATCTTCCTCCCTCCTGTCGCCTCCCGGCTCTAGCCTGTTGCCTGTTGCCTCTCGCCTGTCTTCTGCCTGTTGCCTGGCTTCTTCTGCCCTTAGGAACTCCAACGGAATTTTATGCGGCCCGTCAATCAGCAGGTAATCCGGGAGCGGATTGAGGCGCTTAAAAGCGAGGGACATCGCCAGAAGGCTCGCCTTCAGGATATTCATCCGGTCGATCTCTTCGGACTCAACAACCCCTAATCCCCACGCCACGGCCCGCTCTCTAATCCAAATCGTTAGTTCCTCCCGTTTCTTAGCGGTAAGGAGTTTCGAGTCTTTGATCTCTGGATGGCTCACACCCGGAGGGAGAACCACAGCGGCGGCCACCACCGGACCCGCCCACGGTCCCCTGCCTACTTCGTCCAGCCCGGCGACACACTTAAAGCCGCGAGAATAGGCTTCTTCCTCCAGTTCGGCGCTATTCCAACTTTCCTTCATGCACTCCTTTTTAACCAAAAGGGAATAGAACTGCAAATAAAAAGCTAAAAAAGAAGGCAACAGGCATCAGGCAATAGGCGATAGAAAAGGCTCAACTGTTGCCTGACGCCTACCGCCTCACGCCTAAGTCCGCTGATTGCTATTGCCTATTCGCCTATGTTAGAAAAATCATATGAAAATTACCCGTGACGAAGTCCAGCGAGTCGCCCTGTTGGCCCGCCTGCAGTTCTCTCCGCAAGAGGAGGAAATTCTAACCGGCCAACTGGACAGGATCCTTCAATACATCGAGAAGCTGAACCAACTGGATACGGCAAATGTGGAGCCACTCGCCCACGTGGCGGACATCGTCAACGCCTTCCGCGAAGATCGCGTTGTCAACCAACCCTCGCCCGATACCCTGCTTGCTAACGCGCCGGCACGGGAAAGGGATTTCTTTAAAGTTCCAAAGATCATTGAATGAGCCTCCATACCTTAACCCTTCACGAGCTGCACGGGAAACTCAAAAAGCGCGAGGTCTCGTCGGTAGAGGTCACCGAGTCGGTGTTCCGCAGGATCTCGGCCACCGAGGATAAATTACACTCCTATATCACGCTTTGCCGGGACAAGGCCATTGCAGAGGCGAAGCAGGCCGACGAAAGACTCGGAAAAGGCGGAGAATCTTCCCCGTTGCTGGGCATTCCACTTGCCCTGAAGGATATCTTTCTCACCCAAGGGGTGTTGACGACCTGCGCCTCCAAGATATTGGGAAACTTTGTCCCTCCTTACGACGGCACTGCGGTAAGAAAATTGAAAGAAGCCGGAGCCGTCGCCGTGGGGAAAACAAACATGGACGAGTTTGCCATGGGCTCCTCGACGGAAAACTCCGCTATCGCCATAACCCATAACCCCTGGAAACTGGATCGGGTCCCCGGCGGCTCCTCCGGCGGCTCAGCAGCGGCAGTGGCTGCGGATCAATGCATCGCTGCGCTGGGGACCGATACGGGAGGCTCCATCCGCCAGCCTGCGGCCTGCTGCGGGATCGTGGGGCTAAAACCTACTTATGGTCGAGTCAGCCGCTACGGCATCATCGCCTTCGCCTCTTCCCTGGATCAGGTCGGCCCGATGACAAAAAATGTCACTGACTGCGCCCTGATGCTGGAGGCGGTCGCCGGCTATGATCCGTCGGACTCCACTTCGGTCAACGCGCCTGTCCCCGCTTACGCCAGCTTTCTGAACGGCGATGCGAAAGGGCTAAGAGTCGGGATCCCCAAAGAGTATTTTATCCCCGGAATGCAGCCGGAAGTGGAACAGGCCGTTAAAGAGGCGATTCGCGTGCTGGAAAAAAACGGCATCAGAATCGAGAAGGTCTCTCTGCCGCACACGGAGTACGCGGTCGCGGTCTATTATATCATCGCAACGGCCGAGGCCAGCTCCAACCTGGCGCGTTACGACGGCATGAAGTACGGCTATCGCGCCCTCGCCAGGGATCTCACTGAGACCTACACGAGGAGCAGGGAGCAAGGATTCGGAGCGGAAGTGAAGCGGCGGATCATGCTCGGGACCTATGCCCTCTCAGCCGGCTACTACGACGCCTATTACCTGAAGGCCCAGCGGGTGAGGACTCTCGTCAAGAAGGATTTCGAAGCGGCGTTCCGAAAATGTGACGCCATCATTACCCCCACGGCGCCCACCACCGCATTTAAGATCGGAGAAAAGACCCAGGATCCGTTGCAGATGTATCTCTCCGATATCTTTACCATCTCGGCGAACCTCGCGGGGCTCCCCGCAATCTCGGTGCCGTGCGGTTTTGACGCTGAGGGGCTACCCATCGGCATGCAGATCATCGGCAGGCATTTCGACGAGGCCACGATCCTCAGGCTGGCCTTCGCCTATGAGCAGGCCACGGAATGGCACAAAAAGAAACCGCTGCTCGACCATGGATAATACGTTGACTTCTCTAATCTCGAATAAGTTCCCTCGTCTAGCCGAACTGCTTGGGAGTCGCAACCTTAGTGCGCGGAAGCGCGAGTTTGAGCAACTCGGCATCCTTCCGCTGTGGCAGGTGGAACAAGACCTTGAGCTTCTGACACGTCACTTGCCATGCGTTAAAATCGCAACCGCCTATCGAACGTTGTTGCAAAACGCCGGCCAGTTCCTCGCGGCGATGTACGAAATAAGAGTTGCAGCCATGCTAGCTCCCGTTGCCGACAAGTTGGAACTGGCGCCGAAAGTTGGCGCCGCCAAATGTGACTTGAAGTGCCAGTTAAAGGGGCAAGAAGTATTCCTCGAGGTCACGACCAGGGAGGATAGGTTCCCGCCTGTTTACGGGTCGGATACCGTTGCTGATGATACGCGTGTCTATGGTCGCGTCACCGTCGAGGCAACCTTTGATCCGACCACCGCTAGAGATAATTCAGAGATCCGAGGAATTCCGGCCTCTCAGGAGTTGCGTCAACGAATTACGAAAGAACTTGACCAACTCCCGTCCGGGAAGCCGACGGTCCTGGTTGTCGGAGCACGCGGAGGCCGCTTAGAAGATATGGAGTCGGTCCTCTGGGGGGATGAGGTTTACAAGGCTAATGCTCTAAGACGTGAAATTAGAAACGAGCGAGTCCCCGATGGGCTCTTTTGTCTCCCTGACGATAGGGGAGGAACATCCCGCATAAGCGCTCTCGTATGGATGAAGCTAGTCCCACACTTTCACGATGTGAGAGTCCATAGTCGTCTGTTTACAAACCCGCGGGCGGCTCACCCCCTAAGGCCAGAGCTCAAAAAAATCTTCCGGAAGCTCTTTGACAGGAGAGAAACGCTCCTACGAGAGCTGGAACGAATCAAGAGCAAGTTGGTCGAACAGTATCGTCCTGAGCGTATTATCCTCTTCGGCTCCCTTGCCGACCATTCCCCAGATGCGGTTCACCAGTGGAGCGATATTGATCTGGCTATTGTGAAATCGACTCCGGCGAGCTTCTTGGATCGCATCCGAGAAGTCATGGACCTGCTCCAACCACGGGTTGGCCTGAATGCCATTGTCTATACCCCTGAGGAGTTTAATCGGGCGGAGCAGGAGGGGCACTTCTTCGTGAGGGGTGAGATTCTCAAGAAAGGGCAAGTGCTTTTTCCGGTATGAAGCCTGAGGCTGAGCGCTGGTTGGAACTTGCGAATGAAGACATCGAGATGGCTGAATACGCCTTGTCTCGGAGCATTTTCCGGCAAACCTGCTTTCACGCCCAGCAGGCCGTTGAAAAAGCACTAAAGGGACTCTTGGATGCCCGACTAGGAACTCATCCCAAGAGCCATTCCCTGGAGCAGATGCTTCTCTACGACGCTGGAATCCGCACTGAGCTGCGGAAGTGGCGGACACTGTGCCGGAACCTGGATCGTTTCTACATTCCGACACGATATGCCGATGCCCTTCCAGGCCTGCTGCCCGCGGGGGAGCCTACGAAGGCGGATGCTCAAAATGCACTGAAAGACGCGAAAGCCATCGTTACTGAGATTCGGGAAAAGATAGGCGGTAAGAAATGAGCAACTACGAGCCTGTCATCGGCCTTGAGGTCCACGCCCAGCTTTTAACCGAGTCCAAGATTTTCTGCGGCTGCTCGACACGTTTTGGGGCACATCCCAACCAAAATAGCTGTCCGGTATGCATGGGATTCCCTGGAGTCTTGCCGGTGCTCAACAAGAAAGTCGTTGAATTCGCCGTCCGCACAGGGCTGGCCACTCACTGCGAGATCGCGCGCTTCAGCCGTTGGGCCAGAAAAAACTACTTCTACCCCGACCTTCCCAAGGGCTATCAGATCAGCCAGTACGAGCTGCCCTTATGCCGCAACGGTCACATCGAGATCGAGTCCAATGGGGGCAAAAAGAAAATCCGCCTGACCCGCATCCACATGGAGGAAGACGCGGGAAAAAACATCCACGACGTCCGTGGGGACTACAGTCTGGTAGATCTGAATCGAGCCGGCGTCCCGCTCATGGAGATCGTCAGCGAGCCGGATATCCGCAGCGCCGAAGAGGCCGGCCGCTACCTCAAGAATCTGAGAGCCATTTTGCAATATCTAGAGGTCTGCGATGGCAACATGGAGGAAGGCTCCTTTCGCTGCGATGCCAATATTTCCGTGCGTCCGCGCGGCTCCAGCGAGTTCGGCACCAAGGTTGAGATCAAGAACATGAACTCCTTCAAGGCGGTAGAAAAGGCCCTGGAATATGAGATCCGGAGGCAGATCGAGACCCTCTCGGAAGGAGGCAAACTTATCCAGGAAACCAGGCTTTGGGACGCGGAGCGTGAAATCACCCGCTCCATGCGCTCCAAGGAGTTTGCCCACGACTACCGCTATTTCCCGGAGCCAGATCTGCTCCCCCTTATCATCGAGGAAAAATGGATCGAAGCGATCAGGGCCGGCCTTCCGGAACTGCCAGAGCAGCAAAAGGAACGCTTTATGTCCGAATACGCTCTCCCCCTCTACGATGCCGAGCTTCTCACAAGTCGCAGGGATGTGGCGGACTACTTCGAAGCGGCAGTGAAGAGCCACCCCAATCCCAAGGCGATCAGCAATTGGGTCATGGGCGATCTCTTTCGGATCATCAGGGAGAAGAAACTGGATGAGAACCTCCGCATCACCGCCTGGCCGATTGCCCCCGATCATTTAGCCGAGATGGTCCGCATGATCGATGAAGGAAAGATCAGCGGCAAGATGGCCAAAGCTCTATTTCTAGAGATGCTGGAACGACGAGAGTCCCCGGACAG
Organism: Deltaproteobacteria bacterium; assembly: GCA_016193465.1. GTDB lineage: Bacteria > Desulfobacterota > Binatia > UBA9968 > UBA9968 > UBA9968. The sequence continues at coordinate 53,681 of JACPSE010000124.1, read as the reverse complement.
GATAGTCCGCGAGAAAGGCTTAGAGCAGGTCACGGACGCGGGCAACATCGAAAGGGCCATCGACGAGGTGCTTGCCGGCCAGCCGGAGCAGGTATCAGACTATCGCGCCGGAAAAGAGAAGGTTTTCGGCTTTCTGGTGGGGCAAGTCATGAAGGCCACCCGGGGCAAGGCCAACCCCCAAATGGTCAATGAGATACTGAGGAAAAAACTAGGAAACTAAGCTCTCAGCCGTCAATTGTGCTTTAAGCTGATGGCTGAAGCCTTGTTCACGTTCTATAAGCCGAGTTAATACGCACGTATTCGTAGCTTAAATCCGAGGTCCACACAGCGGCCGACCGCCTTCCCTGATGCAGGTCTATTTTCAGCCGCAACGAGGGGTGCCTTAAGACACGGGCCGCCTTTTTTTCTCTGGACGCCATCCCTACACCGCTCTTCACTACCGTAACGTTGTCAAAGGCAATGTCGATCCGTTCAGGGCGGATTGGCACCCCCGCATAACCGATAGCCGCCATGATGCGGCCAAAATTGGGGTCGGATCCGAAAAACGCGGTTTTGACAAGCTTGGAATTGCCAACAGAGAAGGCAACCTTTTTGGCCTCGGCCACAGTGCGGGCGCCCTCGACAAAAACCTCAACGACCTTGGTCGCTCCCTCCCCGTCTTCGACCAGCTTGATGGCAAGCTCCTTCATGAGCTCCTGAGCCGCTCTGACGAGAACTCTTTCCTCCCTGCTTGCCCGCCTTACCGGGGAGTTCCCGGCAAGGCCGTTGGCCAGAAAGAGAACCGTGTCGTTCGTGCTCACATCCCCATCCACCGTGACACGGTTGAAGCTCTCTTCCGCCGAGCGGCGCAGGATACTACGGAGACTACGATGCTCCACTGCCGCATTGGTGAGAATATAGGCCAGCATGGTGGCCATGTTAGGGGCAATCATTCCCGCCCCTTTCACCATTCCTGCAAGCACGACCTTTTTGCCCTTCAGCGAACAGGTAGCGGAGGCAACCTTGATAAAACGATCGGTCGTAAGGATCGCCTCGGCGGCATGTGAAAAAGAATCGGCCGAAAGGCTGGCAGCAGCCCTCTCGATCCCGCTCCTCACTTTTTCCATGGGCATCGGGACTCCGATAATACCCGTGGAGCAAGGAATCACCAGCCCGGGGTCTATCCCGAGCCGGGCACCGACCTGGCGGCAGGTGGCTTCGGCGTCCCGAAGCCCCCTGGCGCCGGTGCAGGCGTTGGCGTTGCCGCTGTTCACGACTACCGCCTGAGCGATCCCGCGGCGCATTCGTCTCATCCCGACAAGCACCGGGGCGGCTTTCACCCGGTTGGTGGTAAAAAGCGCGGCGGCCGTGGCGGGCCGTTCGCAAAAGATCAAGGCGAGATCCTTTTTCTTGCTTTTCTTGATGCCGCAGGCGACGCCGGCGAATTTAAAACCGGGACCTTTAATCGTGTTCGTGCTCGTTGCTCGTGTTCGTTTCATTGATAGTGCTCGTGGTTCGTCCTCGCTACTCACGATCCAGTGATTGACCCAGGCAAGTAAGCATCTGACCTACTCTGTCGTAGTCTGACCGAGTTTCTTCGTAGACCTGATTTGAGATATAGCCCAAATCCCTGGCCAAAAGTAGTTGGTAGCCGACTTCAGCCGCTGAGCCCCTAGCAATACCTACAAACTGCCTGAACTCCCGGCTATTAAGCCTCATGGATCCCTCAACTAAATTCGCTCCTACAGAGCTTACCGCTCGTCTCATCTGCGAGACAATGCCAAAGCTCTCTTCTCGCGGAAAATCAGCCGTTACTTTGTAGATTCTTAGAGTGAGTTCATGGGCAAGCTTGAAGACGTCTAGGTCCTCAACGGATTTCATTGATTCCGCGACCTCTTTGGGGCGATCTGCCAAGTATTCTTACCCACGACGAGCACGAACCACGATCACGAGCCACGTTCTCATTTGCCGCAACAACGTTTGTACTTCTTGCCGCTGCCGCAGGGACAAGGCTGGTTCCTGCCAACCTTACTGCCCTGCCGCTTGATCGGGGTCACCCGCGCCGGCTCTTCCCCGTCGCCGCCATGGCTCAAAACAATTCTCTGCGGGCGACGCTGAACTTCCATCTCTTCTAAAGCGCCTTCCCGCGCCATTTCAATGGTAAAGAGCTTCTGCACGACATCCACTTGAATCTGGCGGACCATCTCCTCAAACATCTCGAACCCTTCCTTCTGATACTCCTGCAAAGGGTTCTTCTGGCCATAACCACGCAACCCAACCCCCTCTTTCAGATGGTCCATATTAAGGAGGTGGTCCTTCCACAAGCTGTCGATCGTCTGGAGCATGATAATCTTCTCCAACTGCCGGAGCATAGGAGAGCTGAACCGCTCTTCCTTCTTCTCGTAGGTCTGGCTTAGCTTCTCCACAACAATTTCCTGCAGCTTCTCGACGCTCAAATCTTCCTGTTCCTCTGGCTTCAGATCCAGACGAAAATTAAATTGGTGATAGAGCGCCTCCCGCAGCCCGCTGAGGTCCCACTCCGAGGGGTGGAGATTTTTATCCACGCAGCGCCCCACCATATCCTCACCCAAGCCCTGGGCCATTTCCAGGACATCCTCTTTCAGGTTCTCCCCTTTGAGGACTTCCCTCCTCTGGTGGTAGATCACCTCCCGCTGCTTGTTCATAACGTCATCGTATTCCAGGAGGTGTTTGCGGATATCGAAGTTATGGGCCTCGACCTTTTTCTGGGCGTTCTCTATGGCCCGGGTCACCAGGCGATGCTCGATAGGCACGCCCTCTTCCATGCCCAAGCGGTTCATAATGCCCTGAATCCGATCCGCGCCAAAGATGCGCATGAGATCATCTTCCAGCGAAAGGTAGAAACGGGACGAACCCGGATCGCCCTGGCGGCCGGAACGGCCGCGCAACTGGTTGTCGATCCTGCGGCTCTCGTGCCGTTCTGTCCCGACGATGTGGAGCCCCCCGGCGGCAATAACCTTCTCCCTCTCTTCGGCGCACAGCTTGTTATACCCTTCCAGGATCTCCTCGTATCTCTGCCGGTAGGCTTCCGGGGCCTTCTCCAACTGTTCTCGAATCTCCTCGACTATGCGAACATACTCCTGCCGTTTGGCCTCGTAACTCCTCTGCGCCTCACGAACCGCCTCCTCGTAAGGACGCCGGAGTTCCTCGCAGCGCGCCTCCGCCTCTTCATACGCCCGGCGAGTCTCCTCGTATTCCGCGACCAAGGGAGCATGTTCCCCCTGCGACAGAACCGCGTTCGTCACCCCGACCTCGTAATCGTTAATACGCTGTTCGTAGTTGCGCCTCTTCTCGTCCAGGGCCTCCATGAGTTCGCGTCTTTCACCATCCCCCCGCTGCCAGCGATCCAGGTATTCTCCGAAGGAGTCGCGGGCCTCTTCAAAGGCGCGCCGGGCCTCGATAGCTCCCGCATCCCCTTCCTTAAAAAGGGTTTCTTCCAGCTTCTCCTTAACTTTAAGGTAACCCCCGGGAATGCCGCGCAGCTCATGCAGCGCCTCGATCAATTCGCTGGTTGAGACCTCTTCGTATTCCTGCCGCAGCCCTCGAAACGGGGAAAGCTCTCTTAAGCGGCGCTGGATCTCGGTGGCCCTTTTCAGCGCATTCCCTCGTTTCTGCTCGTGGATCTCCGCTTCCTTGCGATAACGCGCTTCCACCCGCTGGATCTCCTCTTCGCATTTCTCCCTTAGCTCCCGCAGCGCATCTTCGTATCGCGTGGCCCCTTGCAACGGCAGTTTGGAGGCCCGGCTGATCCATTCGTTCTCCATGTCCGAACGGGCCAAAAATTCCGGATTGCCACCGAGCAAAATATCGGTCCCCCGCCCGGCCATGTTAGTGGCAATGGTCACGGCCTCAAACCGACCGGCCTGGGCGATGATGCTCGCCTCCGCCTCGTGATTTACGGCGTTCAGCACGTTATGCTTGATCCCTTTTTTCTTGAGCATCCGGGAGAGACGCTCGGACTTCGCCACCGAGGTCGTGCCGACCAAAACCGGCTGGCCTTTCTGATCGCACGCCTCAATCTCCTCCACTACCGCGTCGAACTTCTCTTTCTCGCTCCGGTAGACCATATCGGCATTATCATTGCGGATCATCTTCCTGTGCGTTGGGACAACCACCACGTCGAGCTTATAGATCTTCTTGAACTCCGTGGCCTCGGTGTCGGCTGTCCCGGTCATGCCGGCGAGCTTTTTGTACATGCGGAAATAGTTCTGAATCGTGATCGTCGCCAGGGTTTGATTCTCCTCGCGAATGTGCACCCCTTCTCTGGCTTCGATCGCCTGATGGAGACCGTCGGACCAGCGCCTTCCGGGCATGAGGCGGCCGGTGAATTCGTCGACGATGATCACCTCGCCATCCTTAATGACGTAATCGACATCGCGTTTAAAAAGCGCGTGGGCCTTAAGGGCCTGGTTAACGTGGTGCAGGGTATCGATCTGCCGCGGATCGTAGAGGTTGTGGATACTGAGCAGGCGCTCGACCTTGGCCACTCCGGTCTCGGTCAGCGTAACCGTCCGGCTCTTTTCATCGACCGTATAGTCGCCCTGCGCCTCGATCTCGGCGCGCTTTTCCTGCGAGGCATCCCCCTGAATGACCGCGCCGCGCTGCAGCTTGGGGATAATCCGATCGATGATGTAGTACTTGTCGGTCGATTCCTCCGCAGGACCAGAGATGATCAGCGGCGTCCTGGCCTCGTCGATCAGGATATTGTCGACCTCGTCCACGATGGCGTAATTCAGATCCCGCTGGACATATTCCTCCAGGGAAAATTTCATATTGTCGCGCAGATAATCGAAGCCAAACTCATTGTTGGTCCCGTAGGTGATGTCCGCCAGGTAAGCCTCTTTGCGCGAGATGGGGCGGAGATTCAGATAACGGTAGTCCTTGGTGATGTAAGCAGGGTCGAAGAGATAGCTCGCCTCGTGCACCATGGAGGCCACGGAAAGACCCAGCAGATGGTAAATCGGTCCCATCCATTGGACATCCCGGCGCGCGAGATAGTCGTTGACCGTGATGAGGTGAACTCCATCTCCTGTAAGGGCGTTCAGATAGAACGGGAGCGTGGCCACCAGGGTCTTGCCCTCACCGGTCTTCATCTCGGCGATCTTGCCCTCGTGCAGGACCACGCCGCCAATGAGCTGGGCGTCAAAATGGCGCAGCCCTATCGTGCGCCTGGAGGCCTCGCGCACTGCGGCAAAGGCCTCGGGGATGAGGCTATCGAGAACCTTAGCTCCGGCCAGACGCAATTCTTTCTCGATCCCCTCCGCCTCAGCCTTCAGCTCCTCGCGCTCCTCCCCGGTTACCGCCGCAGCCTGAGCTTGTTTCTCTTCGAGCGCGGCGCGGCAGGCTGAGGTCGCCTCCTGGATCCTTTTCTTAAACTCGTCAGTCTTGGCCTTTAGCTCCGCGTTGGTGAGCTTCTCGTATTGGGGTTCGAGGGCGTTAGTCTGCTCCACCAGGGGCTGAATGCGCCGGATCTCGCGCTCGTTTTTCGTGCCGATGATTTTTTTGATGAAGTTAAGCATAAAGCTTTCAGGCGAAAGGCGTGAGGCGAGAGTTAAATCATCTTCCTGTTGCCTTCTGCCTATTGCCTAATGCCTTCTGATTAAAATACACGATTCTGGACAGTTGATACAAGAGATTCGTTACTCGTATAATCGTTACTCGGCGTTTGCGCTTGCGCCCAGTGTCCCCGACGAATAGCCATTAACGATTAACGTCACTCCAGCGCCGCAAGGCGTCAAGATTCTCAGATCGAGCCTGCGCGCTCAGCGCGCCGGATCGCCTCCAGGCGCGTGTGCGCATTGAGCTTGCGGAGGATCTGCTGAACGTGGTTGTTGACGGTGGTCCGGCTGATATGTAGCTCTACGGCTATGGATGCCGTTGTGGCGCCTTTGACAAGTAAGCGGAGAATCTCACCCTGCCGCTTTGTCAGCTCTGCCTCGCCCGTAGGAATACGGCGCAAAGAGCCGAGCCTCCTGGCAGATTTAGGGGGTAGCCCTGTCTCAGTAACTATAAAATCGCGCATCAACAACTCAAGCCGTTTGGGAATATCGGTGGGGCGAACGATGTGGATGCAATACGGCGATGTTGACTCCCGTTCGCGCGCTATCAAGACCGACACGTTACACCACTTGCGGCCTTGCCTGGTCTCAATCTGAAGGTCGAAGTTGCTGACAGGACGGCGCTTTCGAGCCGCCGGTAGCACTGTGCAAACGTTAGAGCAGACGAGGCCGCACTCATCGGCGCCTTGAATGATCTGGCTGCACGGTTTACCCACCGTCTCCCCGGCGGTCACGCCGAATAGAGCCGCGGCGGCGGAGTTCCAGGCAACAATCAAACCCAAGCCATCAACCGCGAACGCAGGATCGCCTGTGCTCTCGACTAATTTTCTGATTTCCTTGAGGCGCATGTGGTCAGGTTAATCATAAAAATGATTGAAAGTGATTATTGTCAAATCAGTCGGAAAAAAGCAAACTGTCAAGGCCGGTGCAGGAAAACGCAGCGATAAATCTGACCTGAGGGAGAAAGTCATGAAAAGACCAGAACGTGTGATCTTAAGGGGTGAAACTCATAAGGGCCTTTTATGGCGACTACGCTCTCAGGAAGGAGGCAGTATGAGCCGACGCATCTTCCTAGCGGCAGTACTGGGGATCGCGTGTGCGATCGCCAGCTCGTGCAATTCACCGCCCCCAGCGGACATTTTACTGGTAACTGAACGGAGGGTAGTAGTATGAAGAAGTCGATTGGGGTACTTGTCACGTTCTTGTTAGTGTTTCTTGTCTTCAGTCCCACCCACGCAGGCATGAATGATGGCCTTGTTGCCTACTGGCCGTTCAATGGCAATGCCAACGATGAGAGCGGGAATGGGAACAACGGCGTCGTCAGCAACGCGACACTGACCACGGACAGGCTCGGAAATTCCAATCAAGCGTATAGTTTCAATGGGAGCAATAGTTATGTCGATCTTCCATCGCTTTATGCCTATAGCCCAACATATTTGACTCTACATGCATGGGTTAAGTATGACTCGGATGCAACAGGAAGAAAGGTGATCATCGCAAAACTGACTGGCTGGGATACACCAGGCAATCTTGCTTTGGAGATCAGAGGCAACGTCATAGCGATGATACTCAATAGAGATGGTAGCAGTGTCTGGCACCAAGCACTGGGAAGCACCCCATTGGCTGGCGATCGGTGGTATCACGTTGCTGCAACGTATGACGGTTCACACATCAAGGTTTTTCTGAATGGTGTGCTGGATGGAAGTACGCCGTATTCTCAAGGAATACCAATCGATACTATTCCTTGGATGATTGGGGTGCATCCCAGAAGCGGTGGTGGTTTCTTCGATGGGTTTTCTTTCAAGGGCACCATAGATGATGTCGGCATCTATGGCCGTGCCTTGTCGGATGCGGAGATTCGAGAGTTGTACGAAGGGACGGCACCTCCGCCACCGGCCGACACATGCGTCGAGCCCCCATCAGGACTCGTCTCCTGGTGGCCAGGGGAGGGGAATGCGGATGATATTGCGGATGGCAACGACGGCACATTGCAAGGCGGCGCGACTTTTGCCCCTGGAAAGGTCGGGCAGGCCTTCAGCTTTGATGGTGTGGATGACTTTGTAAAGATTCCGGCGTCTGCCAATCTTGATGTCGGGCTGGGCAGTGGCTTCACGCTCGATGCCTGGATCAAGCCGGCTGATGCTTCAACGTACCGGCCACTCTTCGAATGGAACAATGGATCGGGGCAATTCGGACCTGGGGCGGTTTTCTGGATAGTGCCAGGCGCGGCTCTGGCTGCAACCCTCGTTGATACGACTGGAGCTCATCACCTCGTAGGCACCTCAGGAGGCATCGTCCAGGCAAGCGTGTGGCAACATGTCGCCCTGACATACGAAAAGCAGACGGGCATTGCCAAAATCTACCTGAACGGGAATCCGGTCGCTGCTGTAGCTGTGGGAACAATCACGCCGCAGACCAGTTACGATCTTTATCTGGGGCATCGCCCTCCGATAGCGGTCCCTCACGAGCACAGGTTTGTTGGGCTTATGGATGAAGCTGAAGTCTACAACCGCGCCCTCTCTGCTTCAGAAATCCAAGCCATCTTCAACGCCGGCAGCGCGGGCATGTGCACGGCGCCTACGGATACGACAGCGCCGACAACGACCGCGACTCCTTCCCCAGCGCCCAATGCCAACGGGTGGAATAGGACGGATGTAACCGTGACGCTGAACGCGACGGACAACGAGGGAGGCTCCGGGGTCAAGGAGATCCACTATTCGCTCAACGGCGGCCCTGAGACGGTGGTGGCCGGGAATGTTGCTTCGGTAGTGATCTCAGCGGAGGGGACGAACAGCCTCGCCTACTTCGCCAAAGACAATGCAGGAAATACCGAGGGGGCAAAGAACTTGACAGTTCAGATCGACAAGACACCACCGTCGATCATGGCCCTCCGCGCGCCTGGACCCAACGCCAACGGGTGGAACAACACTGATGTCACCGTGAGCTTCACCTGCTCCGATGGTCTTTCCGGCATTAATAGCTGCGGGCCTACTCCTCAGGTGGTGACTACAGAGGGTATGGGACAGTCGAGGAGTGGGACGGCGGTGGATAAAGCCGGCAATACGGCATCGACCACGGTGGGCGGGATCAACATCGACAAGACACCGCCCACGGTGACGTACTCTGGCAACGCGGGCACCTATACAATCGACCAGATGGTCTCCATCACTTGCACGGCTGCTGACCCCCTGTCTGGTGTCGCTTCCACAACCTGTGTGAACATCAGTGGAGCGGCCTACACATTCCCTCTGGGGACGAACAACTTCTCCGCGTCCGCCACCGACAATGCGGGGAATACGGGCACCGGGTCCACTAGCTTTACGGTCCAGGTGACAGCCGCTGGCCTTGGGAACCTGGTCATGCAGTTCGTCACCAAAGCGGGAGTTGCCAATTCCATGATTAGCAAGCTGAACGCGGCTGAGGCCGCTGCAGCCCGTGGCAACACCCAGGCCAAGGCCGGCGCAATCGGCGCCTTCATCAACGAGGTTCACGCCCAGAGTGGGAAGGCGCTGACTGCCGACCAAGCAGCTATCCTAATTCGCCTGGCTCAGGCGCTCTAAGGGGCCGTATGAGTGCTTGCGGAACCGGAGAGATGCAGATGTAGAGGGGACAGGCCGGTTTCATTGAAGGTAAATGAGGCGGTCCGGCGCGTCGGTGACAAAGAAGCTCGCTGCCCCCCCTATCGGAGGGATTTTTCTTAAGGGAAACCTACGATTGAATGCTATCTGGCATTAGTTGCGCGGCTTGAAGCCGTCAATGCAGCACTCTCGCGGTCTAAGACCGAAAAGGCCTTCTGAATCAAGTCAACCTCTCGTGATTCAAAGTACGCCTCACCGCATTGGACACAAACCCACGCAGGAATAGCGTCCCAATGAACGAGGTAGCCCTTCCGGTCGACGGTGAACGGTGCCGTGGCCTTCTTCATCTGACCTTTGCAATGGATGCATTCCATAACTACTGCCTCCTTTTAAAGTCGGGTGACCCCTGCGCTGGGTCCGGCAGATACGCGGTGATGATCGCGAGGTAATCGTCCTTGGGCGAGCATACCACATGAATGGGGCGGCTTTCTTCGTTCATAAGGACAAGCAAAATGCAGAGTCGGCTCACCGCTCGATCCGGACCGCGGACTCCACCTTCTCGCCTAAAAAGCGCTGCCCCACCTTGATGAAGCGATCCGGCGCGTCGGTGACAAAGAAGCTCGGTGCCCCTTTCCCTCGCTCACGCGCGAGAGACCTTTTCTTCAAGGTTGTTTGCACTTGCTTGGCGGTCTCCTCCGCCGAGTCCACGAGCCGCACGCCGCGACCCAAAAATTTCTGGATCGTCTTCTTAAGCAGCGGATAGTGGGTGCAGCCCAGGATGAGCGTATCGATGCCGCTTTGCTTGAGACTGCCGAGGTACGATTCCACGGTCATCTTCACTACCGCGTTATCGAGCCAGCCCTCTTCCACCAGGGGAACAAAGAGAGGGCAGGCGCGGCTGTAAACCTCGACTCCGGAATCTTTTTCCTTGAGGGCTCGAGAATAAGCCCCGCTCTGGATCGTGGCCTCTGTTCCGATGACGCCGATCTTCCCATTTCGCGTCTTTTCCAGCGCCCCTCTGACCCCGGGCTCAATCACACCAATAACAGGGACTGAAACGTTTTCCTTCAATGACTCCAGGGCTATCGCCGTCGAAGTGTTGCACGCCACCACGACCAGCTTAACACCCTTCTCCAACAGGAAGTCGGTATTCTCGAACGAGTAGCGCAGCACCGTCTCCACCGACTTGGTCCCGTAGGGAGAGCGGGCGGTGTCCCCAAGATAGACCGTGTTCTCCCTCGGCAGCGCCTCCATGATCCTTTGCAGAACTGTCAGCCCGCCAATGCCGGAGTCAAAAACGCCTATTGCGCTATCGCGATTCATAAAGCAGGATACCAATGCGGGCTGCTGGCCGGAACAACCGGACGAGCCCGAGGGGAGCGCGAGTGAGGCTGCGGACAAGCCCTTTGGGATGGCAAATCTCAAATTTCAAATAGCAGATCTGAGATCTGAAATCTGCGATTTGAGATTCAGAGCGTAGCGAGGACTTGACCCATCGGCCGCAGCCGAAGGCGCGTTTCCCGAAGGCTCTGGACCTGTCATTCATATGCCACCAGACGGTTGCCCAATTCCTTTTCGCAAGTGGGCGCAAAGCCGAAGACCTGCCGCCAGACCTCCTTCGACTCCATACACAAATAGACAAAGACCGTCGGCGAGGCTTCGCGGATCCAACCGAGCATCTTGCGATACATGCTGACGCGCAACGGCTGGAAATAGCGCATCTTGCCGTCCGCGCAGAGGACCTGCTCTCCGGAGAGGACGCGCGTGGAAGGGAATCTCTCTCGCATGATCCGTTTTAAGCCGAGAGTGTTGCGCAATACCCCCATGCTGAGCCAGGCGATTCTGCGGTGGTCCACAGCAGCAAATATCCTCTCTACCATCTCCCGATAGTCTACTTCCCAGCCGGGATATTCAACTATGGGGTCGAAGTGGAAACCCAGCTTGTAGCCAGCCTCCTGGCAATGCCGGGCAGCCGTAAGCCTTTCCTCGAAGGAGGCCGTAAGAGGCTCATCGGCATCGATCACCTTCTGGGGGTTCATTGACCAGGAGACCACCACGCGTTCCTTGGAGTCTAAACCGAGCAATCCCTCTATCCGGTCGCTCTTGGTCTTCAGCTCCAGCAGGGCATTGGGCTGCTCGGCAAAGAACGGCACTACTTCGGAGGAAAAACCGATATAGGGATCCAGCGCGAGACTGTCCGTTATTTCGCCGGTGCCTATGCGGAACAAAAACCGACGATGCCGGCTGAGAAGCCTATCGGTCTCTTCGATAAGATCGCCCACATTGCTGAAGACCTTGAGCGCCGGGTTCTGCCCAAGGTACTCCTGAAGATAGCAGTAGCTGCAATCCATCGGGCAGTTGCTGGCAAAATTGACGACGAAATAGTTGCAGCAGAGCTGTCCGTCGCTGCCGGGACACTTTTTCAGAAAATCCCCTTTGTGGCGCGTCAAGACGAGTCGCGTTTTCCCATCCCCGAAAGGATCCTGAGAAGCGAAAGGGGCTGGGCCGTGCGCGTCGGTTTGGTTGACGACAGTAAACGGAACGTCCGGGAAGGCCTTTCTCAGGTTCCTGTAAAGAGGGCTTCCCTCCGAGCCGGCCTCAACGATGATCTCACTAGGCTCAAAATCTTTCATACCGTTCTTTTCGCTCCAGCCATCAGCAGTCAGTTTTTCCGCTTTTTTTAACCTTTGAACCCTTGAACTCTTCAACCCTTAAACCTTTTTCACTCTGACCCCTCTAGTAATGAAAACATCTCTCTTACCGCCTTCTTCTCCAAAAGCTCGGAAAGTTCTCCGACCAACCTCTTCAGTTCGTTATGGCTCGCGGCCCTCATCTGCACGGTTACTCCCCCTTCCAAACCGGGCGGAATGGTCATTTGGATCTGTGGATGAAGCCGTATTTCGTGGATCCTCTTCCGGATCTGCTCCTCCATAGAAGTCAGTCTGGGGAATCTGAGCCGCCTGAGCTCCGCTTTCATCTGCTTGAGCTTGTCGTTGCGGCTCAGTCTCGAGTCCGACGAGATCCGCGACATGGAATCACTTTGCAGAATTTCACTGAGACCCACGCCGTCCCGCAGCGCAATCTCTTCCAGCCACTCCAGAAAATCCTTAAGATGGTTTTCCCCAAGCTTCAAACCCTGAGCCAGATCGAAGAGCGCCTCCTGATCGTTCTCGGCCAGCCTAAGCCATCGCTCCAGGCTCTTTCGGTGAAACCCCTTCGCGCTCCCATAGGCGAGAATCTTCTCGTTTAGCATATCTTATTTCCCCAGTAATTTCAAATAGTAATCTCTCATAATTTAAAGCTTCGCTTTCTTTTTCTCTCTTCCGTGCCCCTTGGCTCAAAATCGCCACTTTATGTGCCAGCGCCTCTATAGCCCACATCCTCTTCTCCCCCTGTAGGCCAGAGGCAAGCAGCTTCCTAATTGCCATAACTCGAAAACGGTCCAGCCCCCAAGTGGAGCGAGACAACTGGTCCTGGTGCCCTCCCCTTTTTACCACCAGTGGCTCGGGAACCAGGTAAACCGGCGTATCGGCAGTTACTCGCAGCCAGAGGTCGTAGTCTTCACATACCGCGAAGGTCTCGTCAAATCCTCCTACCCTGTCGAACAATTCCCTGGTCATCATCACCGCCGAAGGGCTGATCAGACAGAGATCGAGGCTGGCGCGAAAGAGATCTCCAGAGGGTTTGCGATGCTTTCTTCTCGGATTGACCCTTCGCCCATGCCGTATCCAGATCTCCTCCGTCTGGCAGATCTCGGCCTGCGGCGATGCCATCATAAAGCCAGCCTGGGCCTCAAGCTTTTTCGGTCGCCAGAGATCATCGGAATCGAGAAAGGCCAGATATCTGCCGCTCGAACAACGAACACCCAGGTTGCGCGCTGCCGCAACGCCCCGGCGGGGCTGGGAGGGCACGCGCAGGTTCGAGAAGCATTTCATCAAGTTTCCAACCGTTCCATCCTCGGACCCATCATCCACCACAATGAGCTCGAAGTCTTTAAAGCTCTGACGCAAAACCGACTCAATCGCTTCACAGAGCATTGGCCAGCGATTGTATGTGGGGATAACAACGCTCACTAAAGGCTGCATTTTTATCTTTCCTAGCACCCCAATTTAATATTGACAAGCCGTGAGAAGTCGGGATAGTATCCTTCCGCTTTCGCCTGAGTGATTTCTCTTTCCTCTGGCGCCTTTAACGCGAGACCTTAAACAAGGAGGGTAGCTATGTTCGGCAAAAAAACTCCTGACAGCACAGGGCGGGAGGGCCCCCTGCTCACCATCATGGGCGAAACCGCGCGCCTTGAGGGTAAGTTCAACATCGCGGAATCGATTCAGATCGAATGTGAACTTGCCGGCGAGGTCAATGTGGATGGAAAGCTGGTGATCGGAGAGAAAGGGGTGGTTCGGGCCGATGTCCACACCGCCGATGCCCTGATCATGGGACGGTACGAGGGGAATATGGTAGCCACGGGTAACGTGGAAATTACCTCGACCGGCCGGGCGGCAGGCAACATCGAGACCGATTCCCTGGTCATCTCCAAGGGAGGTTTCTTCAACGGCAATGTGATCAAGATTCAACGGGCTGAGATAGCCCCGGAGCGCCGCAGCGGGCCATCGCTGCTGGACCAAAAACAAGTAGCTGCCAAGAGATAGGCCTAGCATTGGCAACTGCCTGCAGTTAGGAGCAGATCGCATGTGGCGCTGGAGAGGGAACAGTTCCGCCCCCGACCACGCTTCGACATCTGTCATTGATCAGGGGTGTGAGGTCGAAGGGCGTCTCACATTTGTCGGGACGCTTGTTCTGAACGGCAAATTCCGGGGAGAACTTTTCACGTCAGATACGCTCCTGGTGGGCGAGACCGGAGAGGTGGAGGCCGAGGTGCAGGTGGGCGCCGCCATCGTAAGCGGCCACATCACAGGGAACATCATCGCTCGTGAGCGCGTTGAGCTGCGAAGCAGCGCGCGCATTTTCGGGGACATCGTAACTCCTGTGCTGGTCCTGGAGGAAGGCGTCGTCTTTGACGGCCACTGTAAAATGAAAAGCGAAGAGCTTCGTGCGGTACAGAAAAGCTCCTGATCCTATGGACAAGAGGTACTCGATCCTTATTCTCCCATGGCGCGGAACGCAGATGCGGCGCCTCATCTTATCGCAAAACTCGATTCGTTGCCTTGTCTCCGCAGGAGTTTTTCTGCTGGCTATCGGCGCGTGGCTAATGGGCGACTATGTGTGGATGAAAATGCAAAAAAGAGAGCTTAAGGAGCTCCGAATGGAGGCCCTGGCCCAGCGAGAACAACTCTCGCTCTTGGAGGATCAGACCAAGAATCTCCAGCTCCTTCTCGCCAATTGGAAAGGGCTGCAGCAAGGAGTCCATGCCTCCCTTCCGTCCCAAAACAGATCTTCTTTTAATGGTCACCAGGCCATAAAAGAGTTGGAAAAAAGTCTTGCGGCGCTCCAAGGCGACCTCCAGGGTCTTATCGCCTCTATCCCTTCTGCCATGCCCGTCAGTGGACGGGTAACTTCTGGGGTCGGGACACGTCTTTCTCCCTGGACGGGAAAACCCGATTTTCACTCCGGGCTCGACATCCCGAACCCTATAGGAACGCCGGTCTACGCTCCAGGGGACGGTGTCGTGGAAGCAGTCGGGGTGAGCAACGGCAACGGCCTCGCTGTCGTCTTGAGCCACGGTCAGGGCATTACGACGCAGTACGCGCATCTATCCAAGGCCAACGTCAAAAAGGGAGATCGGGTCCGTAAGGGTCAACGGATCGCGGCGAGCGGGAATACGGGAAAAACCACAAGCCCCCACCTCCATTACGAAGTGCGCGTCAACGGCGTGCCCATCGACCCACGTCTCCACCTGATCAGACTAAACTCTCCATCTTCTTGAAGAACTGATCCGCCATCATCTTCGCTATTCCGCCGAGCATTCGCTGCCCCACCCCGGCGATCAATCCGCCGATTTTCGTGTCAGCACTGTATTTCAGGATGGTTTCGCCGTTTTTTTCTTCGAGATCAACGCTCATGTCGCCCTGCATGAAGCCAGGACTTCCCGAACCTTCACCGCTGAGGACGTAGTGGGAAGGCGCCTGTTTCTCTCTTATAGACACCTTCCCTTTATAAGTGCCCTTAACCGACGCGACGCCGATCTTCATTGTCGCCTCATACTGATCCGGCCCGACCTCCTTGAGTCCCTCGCATCCCGGCATGCACTGGGCTATCATTTCCGGATCCAACAACACCTCCCAGACTTTCTCCCTGGGGGCCTTAAAAATATAACTGCCCTCGATTTTCAAAAGATTTCCCTCCTTAAATATTTAATCTCAAATCGTTCCTACCTCCCTGCTCTATGACGGCGCCGGACGGCGCATGGGCTTGCTTCTATCCTGCCGTTATTCCTTTTCCTTAGCAGAGACCCGAGCAGCCCCGCAACCTGTCTGTTGCCTATTCGCCTTTCCTTCGTTAAACTTTCCCCCAGAGATGAAAAACCTCGCCGTTATTCTTCTGTGTTTATTCTTCGCCGCCGGTCCCCCTTCAGTTTATTCGCAAGAACAGGAATCCCGGGAGCTCTTTTCCAAGGCCTATGCCTTATTCGCAGAAGGAAATCTCGCGCAGGCTGAGGATCTCTTCCAGAAGACCCTGGACAGCAATTTTCTCCTGGAGGATTATAGCCTCTATTTCTCCGGCGCCATCGCCGTCTCGCGCGGCGAGTTGGAAAGTGGCCGCGCCCATTTCGCCAAACTCAAGCAGCAATTTCCCCTAAGCACCTGGGTTGCCCACGCGGAGCTCCACCTAGCCAAAATCTCTCTGGCGGAGAATAAAAACGACCAGGCCTTGGGAGAGCTGCGCGCGCTCACAAATCGCAGCCTAAAGAAGGAGATTGCTGAAGAGACCCTGTTTCTCACTGCCCGGACTCATGAGGCCCTCGGGGAGTTGAAGCAGGCATACTCCCGATATCAGGAGCTGCGGCGCACCTCGCCGCTTTCGCCGTGGGCCGCGAGGGCGAGAAACGAGATCAAGAGGTTGAGGGGGAAGCACCCCGAACTCTTCCGCCTGGGTAGGGTCGATGCCCTCGCCGAGGAGGCAGAACTCTTATCGCGGGAACGGGAATACGCCGAGGCGGAAAAGGGTTACCGCCAAATTCTGGATCAAGTTCCCAAAGGTCCTCTTCGGCCATATTTCCTCATGAGGCTCGCCAACGTCTACCGGTCAGCCCGCAAAAGGGAAGAGGCCATACCTGTGCTGTCCGAAATCTTCAAAGCACATTCCTCCAGTTCTCAAGCCCCGGCCGCTCTCTACCGGCTGGCCGAGAGCTACTGGAACCGAGATGAAAACGTAAAAGCGCTTGACCACTTTAAGCAACTGCGCGATCGTTATCCGCAAAGTTTCTTCAACGATCTTGCCCATCTCGCCTCGGCGCGCATCTACGAATCGCTGGGCAGACAATGGGATGCCCTGCGCCTCTATCGAGACTTTTCCAAGAGGTTCCCGGACAGCCCAATGCGCGAGGAGGCGCAGTGGAGACTCGCCTGGCTCCACTACCTCCAGGCCGATTACAAGCGTGCCTACAGCGCGCTCAATCGCCTTGTTGCAGATAAAGTTGACGGGCGTTACAAAGCCGCAGCTCTTTACTGGCAGGCCCGTAGCGCCCAAAAGATGGGCCTTTCTGAGGAAGCGAAACAGCTTTTTTCCCAGATCCTGAACGCACGGGAGGACAGCTACTATAAGGGCCCGGCCGCAAAATGGCTGGAAACAATGGGCGCTGCTGTCGAGGAGAAAAAGAGGGCAAGCTCGATCCTCTTCCCTGAAGCGCTCCCCCCCCTTAGCCCAGACCGTTCTTTTCACCTTTCCCGTGCCCGGGAACTGGCTGAGATCTCCCTGAACCAGTTGGCTGTGGCCGAGCTGGACGAGGTCCGAAACTCGGGCGATGACGACCTCCCGTTAAAACTCACGCTGATGCGCGAATATGCCCGCAATAGCGCCTACGCCCGCAGCGTAGCCCTGGCGAACCAAATCCCCCTTACCTCAGACGAGCTGAACCGCTACCGTTATCCCTTAGCCTTTTGGGAGACGATCCAGAAGATCACCGAAGTTAGGGCCCTCGATCCCTATCTCGTAGTGGCCTTGATTCGGCAGGAGAGCATTTTCGATCCCAAGGCGCTCTCCCCGGCCTCAGCCTTTGGCCTGATGCAGCTTCTCCCTTCCACTGCAGCTCGTGCTGCCGAACAATTGGGAGTCCCTCCACCGCAGCGTGAAGAGCTTTTTGAGCCGGACATCAACCTGACGCTTGGCACTCATTACTTGAGAGAGCTGCTCCAGCGTTACTCGAATAACCTTGTCAAAGCGATCGCCGCCTACAATGCGGGAGAGAACGCTGTAGCCCGCTGGGAAAAACAGATCACGGCGGAGGATGAAGACGAGTTCATCGAGAGGATCCCCTACAGAGAGACCCGCCTCTATGTTAAGCTCGTGCTGCGCAACCACCGCATCTACCGGAAGATCTATGATACCAGGAACGAAAAAACCTCCTCGGACTGAGGCGCCCCTGATCGGAATCACCCCGGATACCGGCAGAAGCCCGTCACGCGCCGCTGGTAACGGAGGGAAGCTGTTGATTGTTTTGCAGCAGCGCTACGCACGCGCGATTCAGGAGGCTGGAGGTGTTCCTCTGATTCTACCTATCAGTTCTTCCTCAACCCTTCTGCGGCAAATGGCAGACCGCCTGGATGGCATCTTAGTCAGCGGAGGAAACTTCGACATCCACCCCAGACTCTACGGTGAGGAAGCGACAAACAAACTGGGAGAGATCAAGGAAGAACGGACCCAATTCGAGCTGGGACTGATATCCTTGGCCCTGGAAAGGGACCTTCCGCTACTAGGCGTGTGCGGCGGCGCGCAGGCGATCAACGTCGCCCTCGGGGGCTCCCTGTACCAGGATATTGCCAGCCAGCTTCCCGAGGCGGGCCAGCATCAGCAGGGAAAACTCAAAGAGATAGGCGGCCATAAAATAACAGTCCACGACGGGACGAAACTCAAGCTGATCGTGAAACAGGAAAAACTCGAGGTCAACACCACCCATCATCAGGCGGTAAAAAAACTGGGGAGGGGGTTGATCGTCAATGCAACGGCTGAAGATGGCGTCATTGAGGGCATTGAGAGCACTAGACACTTTTTCGTACTGGGAGTCCAGTGGCACCCTGAGTTCTTGACTGAGAGGGACGTTCTTCAGAGAAAAATATTTGCTTCGTTAATCTCCGCCTGCAAGCGCGTGAATGACTAGGCAGCGACCAAGTCGTTTAGTTTTTTCAACTGCTCCACCGAGCAGCAGACAATAAGCCCGTCCCCTCCCAGGAGCCGGGTATCCGGCCCGGGATTCAACTCATAGGACTCACCCCGGGCAATGCCAATCACGATAAGACCGGTCTCCTTGTAAATCCCCGCTTCCCCGAGGCTGCGCCCCACGATAGCTGAGTCTGGAGGAACCTTCGCCTCTGCAACCCTCACATCATCGCCACCCGCCCGCAGCATCTTGTCCAGGAAAGAGACCACGGTAGGACGGATCATAACCGAGGCCATCCTCAATCCGCCGATGAAGTTCGTCGATACCGTATCATCAGCTCCTGCTTTGACCAGCTTGACCCGCGACTCCTCCTCAACAACCCTTGAGACAATCCTCAGGTTCGGATTCAGTCCGCGGGCCGTGAGGATGACAAAGACGTTGTCCCGGTCCTGCGGTAGCGCAGTTACCAGTCCCCTAGCCTCACCAATTCGAGCCCGCAGCAGGACATGATCGTCAGTGGCATCCCCTTCGATGTAGAGAAAGCCACCGATTTTCCCCATCTGCTTGAGCCTCTCCTCATCCTTCTCGATTACGATAAACGGGATCTGGGTCTTGAGAAACTCCCGCACGATATGCCTTCCGATTTCCCCGATCCCGCAAAGGATGATGTGGTCTTTAAGCTTATTGATCTCTGCCTCCATTCTTCTCCTCCCGATCATATCCGTAAGAGTGCCCTCAACCACAAAGGCTGTGGCTGCGGTGAGTCCATAGGTCAAAGCCCCCACCCCAACCATGATCAGAAACATTGTAAAAACCCTGCCGGTCGGCGTCAGCGGGTTGGTCTCTCCGTACCCAACCGTGGCCAATGTGATGACAGTCATGTAGAGAGAATCGGAGAAGTTCCATCCTTCAATGATTTGATAGCCCAAAAGCCCGGCAATAAGGGCCAGTACTAAAAACAGGATGGCCGATATAAGTCTACGAGTAGAAGTGTCCATCCAATCAATTTTGAGTTTTGAGAAGCTTATCCCTTTTTCCGCCCATAGGCTCCGAAACCAGGACGATAGGTCTTGTCATCGAGAAATTGTTTGGTTCCCTCCTCACGACCTTTCTCCGGATCCGTCGCCCGCAATGCCGTGCTCTTTGCCCCCATATAGTCTTCAGCCTGCGAATAGTCCATGGTCCGGCATAGCTTGTAGACCTCCTTCGCCGCGCGCAGGGCATGGGGGTTCTTCTCCATAAGTTTTTTTGCCAATTTGATTGTCTCTTCCCGCAACTGCGCGCGCGGAACGGCGAAGTTCACCAGCTTCATCTCTGCCGCTTTCTTTCCGTCAAAGGGATCGCCCGTCATGATGTAGTACACGGCGTCCCGATAGCACAGGGCATCGGCCAACACGCGGCTGACCAGCCCGCCCGGAAAGATTCCCCAGTTGATCTCGCTCAGTCCGAAAACCGCATCCTCCGCAGCGATCGCAAAATCGCAGGCAATGAGCGGGGTAAAAGCCCCGCCGAAGCAGTAACCGTTGACCATGGCGATGGTCGGCTTGGGAAAGGTGAACAGCCGCCGCCAGCGCCACTCCTGCGAGGCCCAATTGGCGCGACGCCGCTCGGCCGGATTGTTGTCCAGCGCGCGAAAATATTCCTTCAGGTCCTGCCCCGCGCACCAGCTCTCGCCGGCCCCGGTCAGGACCAATACCCTGGTCTCATTGTCGGTTTCCAGCTCGTTAATCGCATCCAGCATATCGTAATGGAGCTGCGGGCTCATGGCGTTGCGTTTTTCCGGACGATTCAGGATCACCCACGTGATCCCATTGTCCTTTTCGACCTTCACCGTTTGATAAGATTTTGTCATTTTCTTTACCTCCCTAATTATTCTTTATCCCACTTGTACGTTCCCAGCCCTGGCTTCATCTCCCTTTTTTTAAACTGGGTGAATCCCTGCTTCCATGTTTTCCCTGCCACATAGTCTAGCTCTCTTGTCTTGGCAGTCGAAAACGCGTACGCCTCTTCGTAGTTAAACCGTTTCCCGTATTTGTACGCCTCCTTGGCAATACGCAAGACCTCCGGATGTTTGGCCTTGAGTTCGTCCGCCAGAGCGTAAACCTCACCCATCAGCTTTTCTCTCGGAACTGAATAATTAACAAATTTCATCGCCGCTGCCTGTTTGCCGTCGAATTTGCGCCCGGTGAAAATATAGAAGAGGGCGTCGCGGGGATGGAACATATCATTGACATCCTTGGTGACCATCCCGCCGGGGAACTTGCCAAAATTGACCTCGCTCAAGCCAAAGACCGCCTCATCCGCGGCGATCACAATATCGCAGGCGGCGACGATGGAAAAGGCGCCGCCAAAACACCAGCCGTTCACTGCCCCGAGGGTCGGCTTGGGAAAAAGCCTGAGTTTATGGCTGCGCCACGTGGTCGCCGCCTCCCGCGCCCTTCTTCGCGCCTTGGGGTTGTCGTCGATCTCGTAGAAATACTCCTTGAGATCCTGCCCGGCGCAGAAGCTGTCCCCTGCTCCGGTTAGCACCAACACCCTCACCTCATCGTCGTCCTCCAATTCCGTAAGGGCGTCTACCATATCCAGGTGCATCTGAGGATTCATGCAATTTTTAACTTTTGGGCGGTTGAAGGTAATAGTGGCAACGCCCTCTTTTTTCTCCACCAAAATCGTTTTATAGTCTGACATGGAAACTCCTTCCTTAATGGGTATTATTTTAACCCTGTCTTACCATGTCTGCAAAAAAATGAAAGGGCCTAAAAGCAGACATTGACCTTCTAAACCGCCCTGTGATAAGCGGAGATAACATCCGGTATGAGGAAGGAAGCCATGAAGCTTAGGCCCCAGCTTCTTTTTGATCTGCTGATTATCATTTTCTTCTTGGTCTTCGTGTACGAAGCCATAGACTGGCGTCTGCAGGCGCGCCTCTACCCGTGGGCGGTTGGCATCCCGATGCTGGCGCTGTCGGTCGTGCACATGATCTGGGAGTTGAAGGGGAAGAAGAAGCCATCAAGCCAGCCATCCGCCGCCCCGGTTGATTTCCAGTTCACGCGGGGTACCGACCCTGCTCTCGCCCGGCGCCGGGCAATTAACATCTTCTCCTGGATTTTCGGGCTTTTTGCCGGCATCTGGCTCCTCGGTTTCAAGATTACCATCCCGGCGTTTGTCTTCCTCTATTTGAAGGTTCAATCGGGTGAGAGATGGGGATTATCTCTTCTGCTTACCGGGGCCGCGTGGTTCCTGTTCTGGGGACTTTTTGATTGGCTGCTCCACCTCCCCTTTCCGGAAGGGCAACTATTCGTTTGGTTAGGTTTATAATAACTCAATGACTGGAGGGCTTTATGCTGCGTAAGTTTAAGCGTTTAAGGGTCTCAGGGTTCAAGGGTTTAATCCCTTTAACCCTTTATCTCTTCATCCCTTTAAGCCTTTATTTTAACCTTTCAACCGTCACTTCGGCCTGCGCCCAAGAACCCTTCTATAAGGGCAAGACAATTCGGATCGTTGTTGGCCTCAGCGCCGGCGGAGGTTATGACCGGGCAGCCCGGATTGTCTCGCGCCACTTGGGAAAATATATCCCCGGCAACCCGGAGATGATTGTCCAGAACATGCCAGGCGCCGGATCCGTGATCGCGGCCAACTACGTCTACGGAGTGGCCACGCCCGATGGCTTAACTCTCCTGACGCCCCATAACAACGTTTACTTGAGCCAGCTTGCGGGGCATAAAGAGGTCAAGTTTGATCTTCTCAAGTTCCACTGGATCGGCTCATTGGAAAATGACGATATGATGATATTCATGCGAGCCGATGCGCCCTATAAGTCCATTGGAGATGTCGTCAAGTCCAAGGAGCCGCCCAAGTGCGGCTCGACAGGCGTTGGCAGCTCGGACTACGTCATGTCTAGAATCTTGGAGGAGACCATAGGGGCAAAGATAGATAACGTAGTGGGCTATCCAGGCAGCAGCGAGATCGCCCTGGCAATGGAAAGGGGCGAGGTCATATGCATGGGATTGACAGTCTCCACTTACTTTACCCGGGAGCCTTTTTTGAGCTGGCAAAAAAAAGGCTTTGTTCGATTCCTCGCCCAGAGTGGGCGCAAGAGGAATCGCCGCGTCCCTGACGCCCCCACCATTTTCGAACTCATGAACGAATACAAGACCGCCGCCACCAGCCGTCGTGTCGCTCAAGCCATGTTGTTAGGCGGCGAATGGGCCCGCTCACTTCTGGCCCCTCCGGGCACGCCGCCGGACCGGGTTAAGATCCTGCGGGAAGCCTACGAAAAGGCAACGAAAGACCCCGACCTTGTAGCCGAGGCGAAAAAGGGACGAGTAGAAGTGAGCCCGACGAAAGGTGAAGAGCTGCAGACCATGGCTAAAGAGGGCATGGACCAACCACCCGAGGTGATCGAGCAGATCAAAAAATTGTTTGTCCAATAATTGACTATCTTTCAACAGCTCTCTTCTAACGGAAAGGAGTTTATTATGAAGAAAACTGCATTTGCTCTTTTGTTGTTCTTCTGGGCTTCTGGACTGGAGGCGCAGACCCCTTTCTATCAGGGCAAGACCATGACGATCGTTGTGGGCACCAAAGCGGGTGATGTTTACGATCTGTATGCGCGCCTCCTGGCGCAACACCTGCCCAAAAATATCCCGGGCAACCCCAATATCATTGTCCAAAACATGCCGGGCGCCGCCGCCCTGATTGCGGCAAACCATGTCTATAATGTCGCCAAGCCTGATGGGCTGACCATCGGGGCCATTTACCCTGCCCTCTATTTCGATCAGGTTATCGGCCGCAAAGAGGTAAATTTCGATTGGAGCAAATTTGCCTGGATTGGAAGCCCGGTAACCTCGAACCACCTCCTCTACATGCGTGCCGATAGCCCCTACAGGTCCATGGCTGACGTCGTGAAGGCTTCCGAGCCTCCGAAGTGCGGCGCGACTGGAACGACCTCAACGGCGTACTATGTTCCCAAGCTGCTGGACCAAGTCATCGGGACGAATTTCAACATTGTCGCAGGCTACCAGGCGGGCCAGGACATTGACCTAGCGGTCGAGCGAGGCGAGGTTGTCTGCCGCGCCTTCACGATTACGGCCTTCTTCGCCCGCGAGCCCTTCACGACCTGGCGTAAGAAGGGCTTTGTCCGCGTGCTGATGCAGACAGGAAGAAAGCGGGATCCAAGGCTGCCGGATGTCCCGACCATCTATGAGCTGATGGATCAATACAAGTCGCCCGAAGCTGCCAGACGCCTGGCAACGCTGATCCTGGCCGCGGGTGTCTTCGGTCGTCCCTACGTTCTTTCCCCGAACACGCCTGCTGACCGGGTGAACATTGTCCGCGAGGCCTTTGCGAAGGCTATGAAAGACGAGGCCGTCCTGGCGGACGCGCAAAAGAAGAAACTTGAGATTGACGCGACCTTCGGCGAGGAGCTGGAAGCATTAGCCAAGGAGGTTAGCTCTCAGCCTGCGGAGATCGTCGAGCGGATGAGAAAAATGCTGGGAATGTAGCGCTGGAGAGGTGGAGAAACAACGTGATTGATGCGTTCGTTAGCGGCTTCTGGCAGGTGCTGGCCTGGCCGGCCTTTGGCTATTTGCTGATCGGGATCGCGGTCGGGTTTTTCGTTGGTCTTCTTCCCGGCTTAGGAGGGCTCGCTACGCTTGCCTTGATGCTGCCCTTTTCCTACACGATCAAGCAGCCTGTTGAGGCGTTTTGTTTTCTCCTGGGTATGCTTGCCGTAACCGGGACGACCGGCGATATCACATCCATTCTATTTGGTATTCCCGGGGAGGGTTCTTCCGCCGCTCTCATTCTCGACGGCTACCCGATGTCGAAAAGGGGCGAGGCGGGAAGGGCCCTCGGGGCGGCGATCACGAGCTCGGTTTTTGGGGCTATGGTCGGCGCGCTATCGCTTGCCTTGTCGATCCCGATTATGCGACCGCTTGTCCTTCTCTTCGGCTCGCCTGAGCTCTTCATCATTGCGATCATGGGAGTTACCTTCATAGGCACCCTTGCCGGCGCCTCCCTGCTCAAAGGACTTCTGGCAGGGGGAGTGGGTTTGATGCTTGCGGCAATCGGCGTTGATCCGCAAACCGGCTCTTTGCGCTATACCTTCGGCTCGCTCTACCTCTGGGACCGCCTTGACATCATTCCGGTCGTGGTTGGGCTCTTTGCCATTCCTGAGATCGTTGACCTGGCAGTTAGGGGGACGAGTATTTCTGAGGTTCCCAAGACGAAACTAGTTGGAGTGATCGAAGGGGTAAAGGATACCTTTCGCCATTTCTGGCTTACCGTGCGCTGTAGTCTCATCGGGGTCTATTTCGGCGTGCTGCCGGTTTTGGGCGCCAATGTCGCCCAATGGATTGCATACGCGCATGGAGTGCAAGGAGTGAAGGACGCAGGGAAGGGTGCCGTGGAAGGAGTTTTAGGTCCGGGAGCCGCGAATAATTCTACCCGTGGCGGGGACCTCATTCCCACTGTAGCATTCGGCATCCCTGGCAGCGGAAGCATGGCGCTTTTACTTGGCGCGCTTCTGATCGTCGGACTCAATCCGGGTCCGGAGATGCTCAAGCAGCACCTGGACGTAACCTTCGCCATGGTTTGGGTGCTGATCATTGCCAATTTGATCGTAGCCGGTTTATGTTTTTTGATTTTGAATCAGCTCGCTGCCCTCACTTTTATTCGCGGATCTCTTTTAATCCCCTTTCTGTTATTTTTTGTCTTTATTGGCTCCTTCACGGCCAACAATAGTTTGGCCGACCTTATTGCCACGCTGATTTTCGGGGTGGCGGGCTACTTTATGGTTCTCTACGGCTGGCCCAGGCCGCCTCTTATTTTGGGACTTATCCTGGGAAAAATTGCCGAGAACTATCTATGGATATCGACCGCTGCCTACGGCAGCAAGTGGCTCCTGTTCCCGAGCGTTATCATTCTCATCATCATTACTATCGTTATTGTCGCCTACCCGACCATAAAGGAAAGAAGAGGAAGAGCGAGGTACGAGCGGCCGGATGATGCGATTTGACCCTGACCACCAACCCATGAATACCTGCGCTATTGACATCCATCACCACTATATCCCCCCGAGCCTTCTGGAAGAAGCCAGGCGCCATGGCGAGGCTTTAGGCGTGGAGGTGACCGAGGCTAAGAACGGCGAGACCGCCCTCTCCTTCTCAGGTAGCCCCAAGTTCACTCTCAATCCGGATCTCTCGGAAGTGGAGCGGAGATTCGAGATCATGGAGAAGGGAAAGATCGCGATCGGCGCTCTGATCGCCCAGACGGCAAGCCTCGGCTATCGCCTCGACGGCGAGCGAGGAGAGAGGTGGTGCCGCCTTTATAATGAGGGGTCGCACGAGCTTGTGCAAAAGCATCCGGACCGCTTCGTTGCCCTGGCCGCGGTGCCGCTGCAAGACCCTCAGCGCGCGGCGGAGACGTTAGAATATGCGGTTCGCGAGCTGAATTTTCGCGGCGGTTACATCGGCTCGAACGTAAACGGAGAATACTACAACAGCCCGAAGTTCGATCCCTTTTGGCAAAAGGCCGAAGCCCTGGACGTGCTGATCGTGATGCACCCCGAAGACGTCGCCGGCTCGGAGCGGATGGAAAGCTACGGGCTGCGCTTGATTTGCGGCAACCCGGCCGACAGCACCCTGAGCTTGGCGTACATGAGCTACAGCGGGGTGTTCGACAGATTTCCCAATTTGAAGCTCTGCGTCCTGCACGGCGGCGGATTTTTCCCCTACCAGCTCGGAAGACTGGACCAGGGTCATGCGGTCCGTTCCGGATCCAGGGCGGCCCAGGCCTCCTCTCCTCCGAGCAAGTACTTGAAGAACCTCTATTTCGACAGCATGGTCTACCGCGTCGATACCCTCGACTACCTCAAGCGCATCGTCGGAGCCGAGCACATCCTGGTCGGCACGGACTACCCCTACACGCTGGGCGACTGGATGACGGTGGAGAAAATCGAGGCCCTGGAGTGCCCCGACAAAGAGAAGAACTTGATCCTCGAAGGCAACGCCAGACGCCTGCTAAAAATAGCGTAACGCGAGTTAACAGATGCGAGACAGCTCCCCCTTTTCCCGATTCTCCAAGGGTGGAGCGGTGAGCTACCGACTTTACCCGGATGCGCAAAGCCCGCCCGGAACGCTTCAGAATTTTGCTCTACGATGAGGAGGGTGGCATCCCGCTTCCCCTCCCCGCCCGGCGCATGTGGCCCGTAGGGATCTTCTTCGGGGGCGCGTTCCTGATCTTTGCCGCCATCGCCTGGAGCCAGATCGCCTCGATGCGCGGTCACGAGATCAGGAACGTTTTCGATCTCGCCGTCGTCCTGTTTCAGGGGTTCTGGGTCCTGGGCTGGTCGGCCGGCGTCTTCTTTCTGGGGGCGCTAACCGTCCTGTTTTTCTTTTACGGCGAGTCCGCGCAGGTAGTTGGCGAGCGTCTGATACACACGCCCCGCTTGGGCCCGCTGCGGCTCCGCACCGAGTACGATCTCGCAAAGATCCGCAACCTCCGGCTGGAGCGCGCCGAGCGCCATCCCAAAGAGGCCGTGCGGATACGCTTCGATTACGGCAACGGCAGCAGCGGCCTGGGCGACGCGATGGAGCGGGCCGACGCGGAAAGACTGATCGCGGTAATCCGGCAGGCGGCCCCGCGCACCTCCCGACTCGTAGCAGACGAAATGGCCGCACCGCCGGCTCCGGAGCCCTCTCCGGCTCCATCCCGGGCTCGGGCGGCCGCTCAGCCAGCACGGCAGGGTTCCGTTCCCTCGCTCACCCCCCCTTCCACTCTCGCCCTGATCGGCGCGAACTTGATTCCTCTCGGAGGGGTGCTTTTCCTGAACTGGAAGCTCGGTGAGGTGATGGTTCTCTTCTGGGCCGAGAGCGCGGTGATCGGTTTCTGGAACGTGCTCAAGCTGGTGATTGTCGCGAAATGGGTTGCTATTTTCGTGGTCCCGTTCTTCGTCGGCCACTTCGGCGGATTCATGGCGGGCCACTTCCTTTTCCTTTATTACTTCTTTGTGCGCGGCCTCGCTGCTACCGGCCCCGAGCCCGGGGCATGGGTCGCGCTGCTCGATCTCTTCCTCCCTCTGTGGCCCGCGCTGGCCGGCCTCTTTATCAGCCACGGCGTCTCCTTTTTCACGAATTACGTCGGCCGGCGCGAGTTTGTCGGCATGGACATGAAGACGCAGATGGGCGAGCCCTACAAACGGATCATCGTGATGCACCTCACCATCATCTTTGGGGGCTTCCTCACGATGGCCCTCGGAACTCCTGCGGCGGCTCTGCTCCTTCTGATTGCCTTCAAGACCGCCACCGATCTATACGCCCACCGCAAAGAGCACAGTCGGTAGTCCTCGCTCCGCTCGGAATCTCACATTGCAGATCTCATATTTCAGATCTGAGATTTGAAATATGCTATTTGAAATCCCGAAGGGCTTGCGTTGACAGTTCCGCTCATCATCGGATAATCTCCGCTATCACCTTTGGATATCCGACCTCGAGGAAGATTTCAATGCGTGACAGTTCCCAGTTCCTCCGATTCTCTCACGGCGAGATGGCTAATCGCCACGCCGAGGTGTGTCAATTACTGGATCAAAACAATCTCCATGCCCTGCTGGTTTACGGGGCCGGCAGGTTTGCGTCAGAGATCTATTGGTTGACAGACTGGCCGGGAGGCCGCGAGGCATACGTGCTGTTCCAGCAGGAGCGGGAACCTGTCGTGCTTGTGCAGCTCTACAATCATGTGCCGATGGCGCGCGTCCTTTCGGTCGTGCGGGATGTTCGTTGGGCTGGCGCCAACACTGGGAACGGGGTTGCGGCGCTGCTCCAGGAGCGCGGGCTGGCGAACAGGCGGGTCGGGCTTGTCGGAGGCATCCCTCACGCGCAGTATCAAAAGATGCGGGAGCGATTTCCCCAGGCGGAATTCATCGATCTCAGCGGTAAGTTCAGGATGTTGAGGACGATCAAGAGTCAGGAAGAGATCGAGCGCATTCGCTTCGCCTCGAAGCTCACCGACCAGTCCATGCAGGCGCTCGCTGACGGGATCAAGGTCGGAATGCGCGAAGATGAGATACCCGCTCTGATCGAGCCGATTTACCTTAAGGCCGGGGGCTATGCGGGCATCCATTTTATGACCAGCATGCCGATGCGCGACCCCCATTTTTCCGTGCCGGCGCAGTTCCAATCGAACAGGCGACTCCAGCGCGGCGACTGCCTGATTACCGAAATCAGCGGCGCCTATTGGGGCTACAGCGGGCAGATTCACCGCAGCTACTCGTTAGGCGAAGGGCCGACTCCAGAATGGCGCAAGCTCCACGATGCCGCCGTCGAGGCATTCGAGATCCTGGCGGGACTGATCAAAGACGGGACATCCACGCGGGAGGCCGAAGAGGCCGCGGAGGTCATCCACCGGCGCGGCTACAGCATCTACGACGATCTGATTCACGGCGCCAACCAATACCCTCCCATCATCCAGAGCCGCACCACCGCCCGCCACGAAAGCGGCGAAGTGATCTTCCGCGAAAACATGGTCATCGTTATCCAGCCCAACGTCATCACCCACGACGAGAAGATGGGCCTTCAGTTCGGCGAGACACTGCTCGTCCGCAAGAACGGCTGCGAGAGCCTGAACTCCTTCCGGCGCGAGTGGATCGTCTGCAAGGGCTAAGTCTTTCCTTCCGTTTAACACCCCGCAGCCATTTGGCCTGTTGAACTCTGCTGATTCCCATTCGTCTAAAGAGTCAGCCGATAGTCAGGGCAGAAGGGAATATGAAGGTTACCCCGCTTTGGGGTAGAAGTACGCCAGGCGATCAAAACGCGCCACTATAACGTGCAAGGGGGAGGAGATAGGGGAGGAGATAGGGGTCATCGAGATAGGTCGTGGCTCGTCGTCCACGATTGTTCGCTCCCGCTCTGCTCTACCATGTCATTGTTCGAGGAAACCAAAGACAGAAAACCTTCCTTAACGACCAGGACTATCAGGCCTACATAGAACGACTGGCCAAGTACCGTAGAAAATATGATTATTCGGTCTACGCTTACTGTTTGATGCCCAATCATGTCCATCTATTGCTGGAGAGTTCCGATCAGCCCTTGGCTAAATTCATGCAGGGACTTCAGCAATCCTACAGCCAGTATTTTAACTTACGGCATCATAAGGTCGGACACGTTTTTCAGGGGAGATACAGAGCCATTATTTGTGAGAAAGATGAGTACTTACTGGAGCTCATTCGTTACATTCATCTTAACCCTGTACGGGCCGGGATAGTGAAGAGACCTGAGCGGTATGGCTACGGTGGACATAGGGTGTATTTGGAAGGCAAGCCGACCGAAGTCCTTGATACAACAAAAGTGCTCAGGCTCTTTGGTGGAAAAGGGGCCTACAGGAGATTCGTTCTTGACGGTCTCGGTGATGGACATAAGGAAGAGTATTACGAGGTGGAGGATCAGAGGTTTTTAGGAGCCGAAGGATTTGGGGATAAGATTCAAGAAAAGCTGGGAAAAGGGCAAAAAGCAGCTAACCGAAAACCCGTCGCTGCTGTTTTAAAGGAGTTAGCCCAAGGGTTGGAGATTGGAGTTGAGGCGCTCAGGAGCCCGGATCGTAGTTGGAGTGTATCAAAGGCTCGGACTATGATAGCGTACGTGTTAGTGCGGCGACTCGGCTATGGAATTGGAGAGGTGGCGGTCTATCTACGAAGGGACATGGCAACGGTGGGAACCTTGGTCGCGCGGCTATTCGAGCGGATGCAGTCCGACGAGCAGGTTGCACGGAACGTAGAGAGACTTGCTAGAATTGTTGAGTCGTAGAAGTCTGACCCCAATGGCTTTGACCCCAATGGCTTACTTGACCCCAATGGCTTACTTAGGGGTGC
Source organism: Deltaproteobacteria bacterium (assembly GCA_016193465.1). Taxonomy (GTDB): domain Bacteria; phylum Desulfobacterota; class Binatia; order UBA9968; family UBA9968; genus UBA9968. The sequence continues at coordinate 23,390 of JACPSE010000124.1, read as the reverse complement.
CTAACCATCGGCTTGAGACCGACAGGGCGGCTCAGCCGTGCGTTATACCGCAAACGAAAAAAAGTATCTGAAGACGGATCGAATAAACAATTTCATGGAGTGACTCATGCATACCCATTCTCTTCACCTTTGGCAGCACGAGCATATTTTTGGTCAGGATCAGGTTAAGACAGGCGAGCGCCGAACGCTGCTGGTTATTGCGATTACCACGGCCATGATGGTCGTCGAGATCGGCGCTGGCATTGCCTTTGGCTCAATGGCACTACTGGCCGACGGCCTTCATATGGCATCTCATGCTACGGCCTTGGGAATCACGGCGTTCGCGTACCTATACGTGCGAAGGCGCGCTCACGATCGGCGTTTTAGTTTTGGAACCGGTAAGATTAACGCACTAGCCGGTTTTAGCAGCGCTATTCTTCTTGCGGTTTTCGCGCTGATTATGGCGCTGGAGAGCATCAATCGATTTCTCAACCCCGTTGAAATTATCTTCAATTCGGCAATTGGCGTGGCCGTCGTTGGCCTCGCAGTGAATGTGTTGAGTATTTGGATTTTGGGTGAGCGTCATGACGAAGAGGAATGGCATTGCTCGCCATATTCACCTGATCGCTCTGATCACAACCTAAGAGCCGCTTATCTCCATGTTCTGGCGGACGCCTTAACTTCTTTACTCGCCATCTTTGCATTGTCAGCCGGTAAGTTTTTGGGTCTTGTGTGGATGGACCCGCTGATGGGCGTCGTAGGCGCAATCTTGGTTTCCAGATGGTCGTGGGGTCTGCTAAAAGATACGAGCAGTGTCTTGCTCGATAAACAGGCTTTACCGCAGTTGGAGAAGAGCATAAAGGAAGCCATCGAACAAAAAGACGGGAACCGCATCGCTGATCTTCATCTTTGGTCCATCGGCCTCGATGTTTACGTGGCTGCCATCTCTATTGTTACCGACCAACCAAAACCGCCTGAGCACTACAGAAGTTTACTGCCAGACAACATCGGGCTTGTCCACGCAACCGTTGAAGTTCATAAGTGTGAACATTAAGCGAGATGGGCGTGCGCTCAATCCCGATCTTCTGCAACGACAGTGATCGCAGAGCGTACATCGGTATCATAGCGAGCAGTTGTATCGGTTTGGTGTCGAGGTTTTGGCGTGAAAGGTATACACGGTTATCTCTTTCAGGGTCGTTTCGGTTCTTGTGTTTTGAACTTAGTTTTAGGCTTCACCAATGAGGGAGAGGGCATGCTCTTGATTCCGCACCTTTCCCTGTGATAGCGGATAATAGCGGAGATGAAGCTTTCTGAGATTCTATGGCACGGCAAGCAAACTTAAGGTGCTTTCCTGACGCAAAGGAGGACAAGATGCGCAAATTCGCTATCACCCTCTTGGCATTCGCCGGCTTTTGGCTCACGGCCTCCCTCGTGCTGGCGGCCAGCCCGGAAATTATTGAAGGCGCAAAGAAGGAAGGGGAAGTCGTCTGGTATGGCGGAGGCTCAAGCGAAATCGACGAAATCCTGGGCAAGAACTTCTCTAAAAAATACCCGTTCCTCCAGGCAAAAAAGTTTCGCATCCAGAGCCAGAGACTTCTGATCCGCTTCGAGGCCGAAAGCAAAGCCGGCAAACATGTCACCGACATCGTGCGCACGACGGACTGGTACATCGACATTTTTAAGAAAAAAGGGCTGCTGCTGAAGTATGAGTCACCGGAAAGGAAGTTCTTCCCTAATGAGCTGAAAGATCCTGACGGTCATTACACCGCTCTTTACAAGTTCCTTCATGCCCTAGCGTACAATACCAAGCTGGTTCGTAAGCAGGACTTGCCGCGCTCGTACGACGATCTCCTGGATCCCAAATGGAAAGATAATCTGGGAGTTGAAGATGCCGCCTACGTCTGGTTCGTCAATCTTCTGAAGATCAAAGGCGAGGCCCAGGGAATCGAATATATGAAAAAGCTCGCGCGCCAGAACGTGAGCCTGCGCTCGGGAACTACCTTCCTGGCCAATTTAGTGGCAACAGGGGAAATTCCTTTGGTGCTCGATCTATATGCCTACAATGTGGAGCGCCTAAAGCAAAAGGGGGCCCCCATAGACTGGCACGTGCTTGAACCCGCAATCGTCCACACGGTGGTTGGGGGCATCAGTAAGAACGCCCCGCATCCCAATGCCGCAAAGCTTTTCATGGACTATCTTCTTTCCGAAGAAGGACAAAAAGCCTACCTTAGCGAGAGCCTTGAGCCTGCCCGGACTGGCATTGATGCCCCCTGGGTCCCCAAAGGCATCAAGCTTCACATCAACAATCCTGAGATCGGCGACAAGGTCGGCTACTATCAGAAACTCTTTGGTGAAATTTTCGGCCCAGGGCCGGGGTAGCAATCCAGCCCCTTACTCCCAGCTCGTTTGATCCTTTTTTACCCTAGGTTGCCGGGCGATGTCCGGCCCTATCTTGAGACCCGTTCAGAAGTTGACAGAAGCCCAACCCTGCTCTCTCCCCAAACGATATATGGGATAAGCACTGGGAGCCTCAGCATAGGCATGCTTGCGGAAAGTGGCAAACGCCGGTAGCGTGCGAAAGTAAAACAGGTGCGCGGCACATTGACAGTCGGAAGAGCCAAAACCCGGTAAAGGGACGACCGCTCCCGGAAGAACCTGGAATAGCCCAGCCCACTGGTGTTCCCGCCGAAGTTGATCATACGTGTACCACACCGCCTCGGGCTGCGTGAGAGGTCGCAAATAGTCGATATGCCAATGCCGAACTTGAGTCTGGCGCTGGTGGCGCGCTACCCGGGCGGCCAAACCGCCGGGGCCGAAGGCACTGCCCACGTAGATATAGATACCAAAGCTGACCTGCAACGGCCCAAGCTGTCCGACAAAGAGGCGCTGGCGAGTTGAAGCGCGCAGGATAAGCGCATAAGTTCCCGGGTGGGCCTCCATCTCATGACGTATGGGGCGAGGGACCAACTAGAAGGGTATGTCGTCGTCCAATGGCGGGGGCTGGCTGGCAGAGGCTTCTGCGGCAGGCTCGGGTTCCGGCTCCGTGGCAACGCGGGTTCCGCCACCGCCGCCCAAGAACCTGACTCTCTGGGCTACAATCTCGGTTATGTACCGTTTGTTGCCGCTTTTGTCGTCGTAGGTGCGGCTACGGATGCTGCCTTCAACGAAGACCTGCCGACCCTTGGCCAGATACTGGCCGCAGCTTTCGCCCTGCTTTCCCCAGACTATAATGTTGTGCCACTCCGTTCTCTCCTGCCGGTTACCCTCGCCGTCAATCCACACCTCGGAGGTGGCGATGGGGAAGCGCGCCACGGCCTTGCCATTAGCGGTAAAACGCACTTCGGGGTCTTTGCCGAGATTGCCAATAAGGATCGCTTTATTAACCGACATGGGACCTCCCTCATCCTTCCTACTTATTCTGTTGACCTTAGCGCCAGGAAACTCTTTAGTCAATAAAAAAACCAGAGCCTAGCTTGGCCCGGTAGATTTTATTGCTTTTTCCCCATTCGTAGATTAAAATGTGTTAGTTTTTCCTGATTTTTTGATGAATTAGCGTTTGTTAAAAACAAGTTTTATTTTAATGCTTTACGGCATAAAACTGGCCTTGATCATTCTGATCACCCTCCCTGCGAGCCTTCTCATTATCCCCTTGGGGTTTTGCGATCGCGAAGGAAAGATCGCTTATAAAATTTCCCGCTTGTGGAGCTGGGGAATTCTAAGAATTGGCGGCATTTGTCTGAAAGTCAAAGGTCTCGAGCATCTGGACACGGGCCGCCAGTATATTTTCATGGCCAATCACCAGAGCAATATCGATATCCCGGTGCTGGTACAGAGTCTGAGCGATTTCCAGCTCCGCTGGGTGGCAAAAAGAGAGCTGCTCTTCGTTCCTCTCTTCGGCTGGGCTATGTGGGCTTCGAAACATATTGTCGTAGATCGATCGAATCGCGCCAAGGCGATGGCGAGTTTGCGAAAGGCGAGAGAGAGAATTGAGGGGGGGATCTCCGTCGTCGTTTTCCCTGAGGGGACCCGCAGCTTCGACGGACAGCTCCTGCCCTTCAAAAGGGGCGGATTTGTTCTTGCCGTTAAGACGCAAACCCCGATAGTCCCTATCACGATCAATGGCAGTGGCGCCATCCTGCCAAGGGGAGATTGGCGCATCAAAGGCGGTGAAATAGAAGTTATCGTGAGCGAGCCTGTTCCCCTGGAACGGTATCATGCCGGGAATAGCCGCGGCCTCTTGAGTCGCGTACGGACCATTATGGAGTCTCAATCGCGGCGACACGGTAATGCACCCAGCGAAACTGACAGCGCGCAGGCTTTAGTTGCGGCGGAGGCCTGGGCAGAGGGGTAGGCATCATGGAACCACTTAGAATTATTCCACTGGGCGGATTGGGAGAGTTTGGATTGAACATGATGCTCCTGGAGCATGGCGAGTCGGCCATCGCCATCGATTGCGGCCTGATGTTTCCCGGGGCGGAGCTGCTGGGAATCGATCTGGTAATCCCGGACATAAGCTACCTTCTGGAAAAAAAGAAAAAGCTTAAGGGGATCGTTCTCACTCATGCACACGAAGACCATATCGGGGCCCTCCCCTATATTTTGAAACAGCTTGCGGTTCCCGTTTTTGGCTCCCGGCTTACCCTTGGCCTGTTGGGGAACAAGCTGCGAGAGCATGGCCTCGATAAAACAGCGGACCTCAGGGAAATCAGGGCCGGCTATGGCTGGGAGCTCGCCCCATTTAAGATCGAAGGGATAAAGGTCACCCACAGCCTGATGGACTGCCTCGCCCTGGCGGTGGATACTCCTTGCGGCACCGTCATCCACACCGGCGATTTTAAGATCGACAACACGCCCATGAACGGCGAGATGTTCGACTTCCAGAAATTTGCCGCCTACGGCGAAAGAGGGGTGCTTCTCCTGCTCTCTGATTCGACCAATGTGGAGCGGGAGGGCTACACCCCCTCGGAGCGGGAGGTTGGGAAAAACCTTGAAGAGATTTTTCATGGAAGTCATGGACGATTATTCGTCGCCACTTTCTCTTCCAACATTCCCCGCATCCAGCAGGTCGCCGAGCTATCGGAGCGTTTTGACCGAAGGCTCATCTTGAGCGGGCGAAGCATGATCAACAATAGCCAGATCGCCTCCGACTTGGGCTTCCTGCATCTCCCGGATGGGGTGGTAACCGAGAGCGAGCGGTGGCAGGATCTTCCCCGCGACCAAATCACCTTTCTCACCACCGGGAGTCAGGGAGAGCCGCTCTCGGCCCTTCACAGGATCGCCCTGGATGATCACAAACGGATTAAAATAGAACGGGGAGATACGGTTGTCCTTTCATCAAAATTCATTCCCGGCAATGAAAAAACGATCAACAATCTGATCAATCATCTCTACCGGCGTGGCGCCGAGGTCCATTACGAAAAGGTGTCGGAGATTCATGTCTCGGGCCATGCCAGCCAGGAGGAATTGAAGACCATGCTCCAATTGACCCGCCCGCGCTACTTCGTCCCCGTCCATGGAGAATATCGCCACCTTGTGAGACACATCCAACTGGCCCAGAAGGTGGGAATTCCGGTGGAGAACTGTTTTCTTATGGAAGATGGCGGAGTCTTGGAACTCACCGCCGAGAGCGCCAGAAAATTAGAGCCGGTCTCTGTCGGGCGACTTTTCGTCGACGGAAAAGGGGTGGGAGATGTCGAGGATGTCGTGATCAGGGACCGGCGCCATCTCTCTGAAGACGGGATGGTCCTGGCTGTAATGGCGATCCACCAGCAGACCGGCGAGCTTGTGGCGGGACCGGATCTTATCTCGCGGGGCTTCATGCGCGCCGAGGAGAGCGAAGAAGTCATGGAGCAGGCGAAGAGAGTCGTCTTGGAGACACTACGGGAAATCAATCGGGAGACCCGGACCGACCCCACGGAACTGCAGGAGGAGGTGCGGAAGGCGCTGCGGAGGTACTTTAATAAAAAATTGGAGCGGCGGCCGGTTGTCCTCCCCTTCATCATGGAGACATAAAGCCCCGGTGTTTCTTATGGAAAAAGGCTCCAGGCTGAACCGCGAGATTTTAGGGGTAGTTATCTTTGTTTTTGCCCTGCTGGTCGCATTGAGCCTTTTCTCTTACAACCCCAGCGACCGTTCCTTTAACACCCCTTCGGGGAGCCTACAAACCCAAAACTGGGGCGGAATCGTCGGGGCCTACTTGGCCGATCTCTTGCTTCACGGATTAGGCCGCTCTGCTTACCTTCTATCTATGTTTTTGTTCATCGCCGCTTACAATTTATTCCGCGAATCCTACCAAGGAATCCGACTGACGAAGGCCAGCGGCTATGCCCTTTTTCTCTGGGGCGTGGCGGTACTGACAAGTCTCCTCCGTGAGACCGAGGTTGCCACCGCTGCCGGAGGGGTCCTGGGGGATTTTTCCAAATATCTCTTAACTTCTCTCTTCAGCCGCGTGGGGGCCTATCTTATCGTTTTATCGGCGCTCCTGCTCGCGCTGATGTCCGTCACCCAAAAATCTCTCGTCACCCTTCTGGAAAAGGGAAGGAAGGGGGCGAGAGAATTCGCCAAGCAGTCCGTGGCTCTCCTCGAGAGCTTGAGCAAGAAATGGCGTGAGAGAAGGGAAAAGGCAAAAGGAGAGAATACCAAGAAAGAGCGCAAGGAGTTTGTTCCTCCGCCGATTGTCCTCAGAGAGGAAGTTAAAGAGGAGCCGCCCAAGAAGCCGAGGAAGAAAGCTGCGCCGGCACAGCTCGATTTTCCCGACATTAGCCAGGGCTACATGCTTCCCACTCTCGCCCTGCTGGATTCTCCGGATGGAGAACACGTCAAGATCGACAAGGAAACCCTGGAGGCCAATTCTCTCATCCTGCAGAAGAAACTGGCTGACTTTGGCGTCGAGGGAAAGGTGGTGGCCGTGCGACCCGGACCGGTCATCACGATGTACGAGTTTGAACCTGCCCCAGGCGTAAAAGTAAGACGGATCGTCACGCTCGCAGATGATCTCTCCATGGCGCTGCGTGCAATGAGTATACGTATACTGGCCCCGATTCCCGGCAAGTCGGTTGTCGGTATCGAAATACCCAATCCGAGACGCGAGAAAGTCTTTCTGCAACAGGTCTTCGAGGGCGATGCCTATCAAAGCGCCGAGTCCAAGCTGACTCTGGCCCTGGGGAAGGATATCTCCGGAGCTCCTTTTCTGGCGGATCTGGCGCGGATGCCCCACCTGCTCGTTGCCGGCGCTACGGGGACGGGCAAATCTGTCTCCATCAACGCCATGGTCTTAAGCATTCTCTTTAAGGCGGCCCCGCAAGACGTGCAATTCATAATGATCGATCCGAAAATGCTTGAGCTCACGGTTTATGAAAACCTTCCCCACATGATCGTTCCGGTCGTTACCGATGCGAAAAAAGCCGCCGCAGCCCTATTTTGGGCCATGGATGAAATGGACCGCCGTTACCGGCTGATGCGAGATAAAGGAGCCAGAAACATCGATCACTATAACCGACTGCTAGAGAAAGAAATGGCAGATAGGCACGGGGTTATCGAGCTACGGCAATCGGAGCAGCCCAATGGAGAACAAGAGTTAGGAGGAGATCTAGAGGAAAAAGCCCCTTTGGTCCATGAGCGGCTGGCCCGGATTGTGATTGTCGTAGATGAGTTAGCCGATCTGATCATGTCTGTGAGAAGCGATATTGAGGAGCACATCACTCGTCTGGCGCAGAAAGCCAGGGCAGCGGGAATTCACATGATTTTGGCAACCCAGCGCCCATCCGTCGATGTCATAACCGGACTTATCAAAGCCAATTTTCCTGCTCGGATCTCATTCCAGGTTACCTCCCGGGTGGATTCCCGCACGATCCTGGATTCCATCGGCGCGGAGCGGCTCCTCGGAGATGGGGACATGCTCTTTCTACCTCCGGGCACCGCGCGCATCTCCCGCATTCACGGCGCTTATGTCTCCGATCAAGAGGTCCGCAAGGTCGTTGAGTTCATCAACCAGCAGGCAAAACCGCGCTATCGCCCTGAGATTTTCGATGCCAAAAAAGAGGTCGAGGCGGCAAACGGAGATGACGATTACGACGAGATGTATGACCAAGCTGTGAAGTTGGTCACGGAGACCGAGCAGGCTTCTATCTCCATGATCCAGAGACGGCTTAGAGTGGGGTACAACCGGGCCGCCAGGATGATCGAGCAAATGGAGCGAGATGGAGTGGTGGGACCGGCGGATGGCGCGAAGCCACGGGAGGTCTATGCGAGGAAAATCGAAGAGTAGAAGCCTGGCTAAATGGTTGTCTTTTTTATTCCTTGCCTCGTCTCTCCTCGCCGGCAGCTCTCAGGGGGCTGCGGGAGAGCCCGGGGAGGAAGCGCATGTTATCGAAAGTCTCCAGAAGAGCTATGATTCTGCAGTTGACTTTGTCGCGGATTTTCAGCAAGAGACGGAGCTTAAGACGCTTACCCGCAGCCTCAAGGGATGGGGAAAACTCTATTTCAAACGCCCTGGCAGGATGCTCTGGCGCTACGATGAGCCGAAAGGCCAGTTTGTCTTGGCGGACGGCAAAAGCCTTTACTATTACCAGCCGGGGCAAGGACAGGTCATGAAAAGCCCGCTTAAAAACGCCTTTCGCTCGGATATCCCTCTATCCTTTCTGCTGGGGATAGGCAACCTTAAGAAGGACTTCACAGTGAGCTTAAAAGATATGGAACAGGGCCATTATGTCCTCCAGCTTGGACCGAAGGGAGAATTGGGAGGGGTCGGCGAGATCTTGCTGGGAGTCGATCGTGACTCGTTCAGCATCCTTTGGAGCCGGATTCGGGACGCGGCGCGCAACGTTACCACAATCCGTTTTTCCAATATGCGCAAGGGAACGGGACTGAAAGATTCTCTGTTTCGCCTGCAGCTCCCCGAAGGCGTCGACGTGATCGAATTGGGATCACTATCTCCATGAAACAAAGAATTAACATCATCAGTCTTGGCTGCGCGCGAAATCTCGTCGATACCGAGGTCATGGCAGGGCTCCTTCAGCAAGGCCCGTACGAAATGGTCGCAGAGCCGTCTGAGGCCGACATCGTCCTTGTTAACACCTGCGGCTTCATCGATGCCGCCAAAGAGGAATCTATTGACACTATTTTGGAAACAGCGCGTCTGAAAGAAGAAGGCGGGCTGCAGACCTTGGTCGTTGCCGGCTGCCTTTCTCAGAGATACCCGGAAGAACTCGCTCGAGAGCTGCCGGAAGTGGATCTCTTTATTGGGACTGGAGAGGTCCCGCGCATCGTCGAAATCCTAAAGGAGCATCGCCAAGCCAAAAAACAGCGCTCCTACGTCGGCATCCCGCGCTATCTATACGATCACTCTACGCCGCGGCTTCGGAGCGCGCCCTCCCACAGCGCGTTTCTCAAGGTCTCGGAGGGCTGCGATCATAAGTGCGCCTTTTGCATTATCCCCCGACTCCGCGGGCCGCACCGCAGCCGCCCGATCGACTCCATCGTGCAAGAGGCGATTGCGCTGGCTGGCGCGGGAGTCAAAGAAATAAACCTCATTGCTCAAGACCTTACCGCATATGGCAGAGATCGCCGGGACGGCGCCACGCTCTATGGTTTGCTGAAGGAGATGGCGCGGATTCCCGGGGCTCAGTGGATCCGTCTCCTCTACGCCTATCCGAATTTTCTTGATGAGCCTCTGCTCCGCTTGATCCACGAAAACGACAAGATCTGCAAGTATGTGGATATCCCCTTTCAGCATATCAGCGGCCGGATTCTGAGAAGCATGCGCAGGGGAAAAAGCGGCAGCGCTGTGCGTGAGGCGGTCCACAAGCTCCGCCGGGCGATCCCTGATGTCACCCTTCGGACCTCGCTCATCGTCGGTTTCCCCGGCGAGACGGAAGAGGATTTTCAGGAGCTTATGGATTTTGTCGAAGAGGCGCAGTTTGAGCGCTTGGGAGTTTTCAAATATTCCGCGGAGGAGGGAACCGCAGCCGCCCATATGGAGGATCAGATCGCCGAGCAAGAGAAGGAGAGACGCTGGCAAGAGGTAATGGATCTACAGGCGGGGATCTCTCGCGCGAAGAACGAGACCCTGGTTGGGACAGCGCAGCAGATGATGATCGATGGTTTGGAACCGGAATCGCAGAGGATTTTCGGACGTACGCAAGCCCACGCTCCCGAGGTGGACGGTGTCGTCTATCTCGAACATGACCTCGCGCAAGGCCAACAGAAAAAACTGCGGCCTGGGAATATGGTGCAGGTGAAGATTACCCAGGCCCTTGACTATGATCTAATTGGTGCGATATTAGATGCCTAAATCTAAACCGAGTCAGGATAAGAAGGTGAGAAAAGAACTCCTAAAAAAGGCCGAGGAAACGCTGCTGGAGACAAAGAAACAGCTTCTCCGCGAGATCCAGGAGCGCGTCAAGGAGGAGACGGAGGGGAGCAAGGACGAAGGGCGGGACACCTACGACCTGGCCAGCGACGAGAGAGATCGGGAAATCAACTTTATCCTTAACGACCGCGAGCGGGAAAAGCTGTTAGCCATCGACGAGGCCCTTCAGAGGATCAAGGACAAAACCTACGGGATCTGCGAGTGCGGCTGCGAAAACTGCGAGGGCGAGATTCAATTGGGAAGGCTCAAGGTCCTTCCTTTTACGCGGCTGTGCGTGAAGTGCCAGGAGGAGATGGAAAAGGAAAGCAGGCTGCAAAAGAAGTTCGAAGATGAGAGAAGCTACCGCAAGCTCGCCATCACGGACACTGAGGACGATAACCTGTAAATCTCCAAGCTCCTTCTTTTGATCCGAGCAGGCCCCTTAGAAAAGAGGGCGGCGAATCCGGTCCCACCCGAGAACCCAAAGTATAATAGCTCCAGTGACAAGAATCGCGACAAGGGTGACGATGACGGCCTTGGTCGTGTCAAGCTTGTGGATTTTTTCCGTGCCGAGAAAAACGAGATAGAAGCTATAAACAAACGCGATGATGCCCAAGGTCGGTACCCAGGCGAGAACCAGACAGGATCCAGCATAGGCGCATACGCGCAGGCTCCCCTCATAGTCCCCTTCTCCCTGGAAAATGAACTGGGAGGCCAGCATCAGGATGCCAGGGCCGAAAATGTATGCCAAAGCAACCAAAAAGAGGGCATTTATGGCTTCCGGAAGACCCCCTACAATAACCTTGAGTATAAAGTAAAAGAGAGCGCAGATGCCCAAGAAAATCAGGGGATTTTCGAAGCCCCCGGTCGCCGGCATGTCGCCGTAAAACCCGCGGGGGTCTAATATCACCTTACGCCAGACTGTTATAAAGGCCTTGGGCCCCTCTTGGGGAACAAACTCAGCGTCACTCATAACCCCTCCTAACGGGTTCCTAGATCCAGATGCATGTACAATATAGATGAAAAAAGGCTGGGGACGCAAGCTCCTTTAACAGGCAATGTCTATGTGGCTGGCGCAGGAAAGGGCGTCGATCTGACGGCGCCGCTTTGGGAAGCCCTCTTCGAGGATCAACTGGAACCAATGTGCCGGATCTGAAAGCCGTCTTGCTGTATTAGCTTCGCCTGAAGTAAAAGAAGGCAGGCCCTGAACTGTTTCAGAACCCGCCCTGTTTTTAAACTGATGAAAACTTAAGGAGGGTTAATCGCCGCCTTTGGCCGGCCGAAATTCCATCTTGGTGACAACCTTCTGGTCCCCTTCACCGGCAACGTATTCGACCTCCGCGGAAGAGCCCAGGCCGACATCACCCATCTTGGCGTCTTTTGCCTCCAGCATGGTCACCTTGGACTTTTGGTTGAAATCTAGGGTGATCAGCTTACCTTCTTTAGTTACCAAGATCATGTAATTTTTTTCGGTATCGAGGAGCCCCACATCTCCCTTTGCCTTTTCCGCCTTTTTCTTCTCGGCCTTCTTTCCCTCCTGGGCCATCAAAGGGAAAACCAGGATCAGAGAAAGGGCGCAGGCAGCAAATAAAATCGGCCTCATTTTCATATGATGTTCCTCCTTAAAAAATCTCCGACACCAATTAGCAAGCTAATACCTAACCTGTTGGGGTGCACCTTAACAATACGCTATAGGTAGGATTTTTCGTCCCCATTGCCGGTCGCGAATGGAAGCGAATAAGACTAGAGTCGTAGGAAAAGAAGCCCAACGGCACCTTAAAGACTGACCTTCTGCGACGGCGTTGGCTTGGCGGAGAATTTCATGTATCTTACCTATACTTTCACATCCCCACTGCCGCGGAGGGATTCATGGGACCAATTAAAGTCGTCATCGCTGATGACCATGCCCTTTTCCGGGAAGGACTGAAGCGTATCCTTTCTTTAGAAAAGGACGTCTTGGTAGTTGGAGAGGCCGCCCGAGGAGATGAAGTGGCTAAGGTGGTAGAGCGGACCAAACCGGATGTGGTGCTGTTGGATCTGAAAATGCCCAAAGGAGATGTAGTCCAAACCCTACTCGATTTAAACGAAAAAAAACCAACCGCCAAAGTCCTTATCCTCACAGCCTTCTCCGAAGACGAAAATATTCTCAATGCCGCGAAGGGAGGGGCTAAGGGTTATGTGCTGAAAGGCGTCTCCTCTGCCACCCTGCTGCAGGCGATCAAGACAGTTCATAGCGGTGGCTCTTGGGTTGATAAAGAGATGTCCTCGGCGGATGCCTTCGAGGAGATCGCCTTATTACAGTCTGGCAAGCATGGAACGGAACCGGCAAACGAGGCGATCAAGCACTTAACCAAAAGAGAGATGGAGATTTTGAGACTCGTTGCCGAAGGCCTGACCAATGAAGAAATCGGCAAAAGGATTTTCATTAGTGAGAAGACTGTGAAAACACACCTGACTAACATCTTTGACAAACTCAAGGTCAATAACCGGTTCAAGGCCGCCCTGCTCATTATGAACCGCTCTGCGGAATCCGGCGCGCCATCCCAAGCTTGGAGGGGAAAAAGCCGCGGTTCGTAAGCGAGTGGTAAAACTTGGCCATTCTTAAGGTGCTGTCATGGCTTCCGCATCGAGGATAGTAACGCTGGAGGATCAATGGCTGCTGCAGAAAGAGAAAACGCTCGCCTGGGTTAGACTGGGTTTTTCTCTTGCCGCCCTTCTGGTCGTCCAGCTCAACCCGCTGAGGGTGGCGAAATTCCCGCTGCTCTCCCACATTTCCCTATTCTCTTTTTTCTTCTACAGCCTCCTGGTCCTTTATCTCATAAAAAAGGAAAAATGGGACTCAAGGGTCATCGGGCTCGTGACGACCTTTTTGGATATTTTATGGATCTCCTTGATGGTCTTCTCCACTGGCGGCTCCCGGGCGCCGTTCTTTGTTTATTACCTTTTCCCCGTCATCACGGCCAGCTCCAGATACGGAATCAAAGGAGGCCTCCTCGTGGCCCTGGCTGGAGCCGTTCTTTATGGATTTATCCGCTTCTCTCCCTTCTGGGAAAATCCTTTGGCCATCGACACCTTTATTATCAGGACCATCTACCTTTTCATGCTAGCCTATATTTTTGGCTTTCTCAGCGAATTTGAAAAAAAACAGAATCAAAAACTCATGGCCCTTTATAAAACTGCCGGGGAAGCTGCAACCCAGGAAGAAAGACGAAGAATCGCCCGTGAACTCCATGACCGCCTACTCCAGGTTCTGGCAAGCCTGACTCTTCGGCTCGAGACTTGCCGCAGGCACCTGATGGACACCCGCGAAGAACTCAGCCGGGAGCTTGAGTTAATGGAGCAGGCTACTCGAAACTCGATGGAGGAGATCCGCAGATTTCTTACGGGGAAAGACAGTCAGGATTTCACGCCCGGAATCTTGATCGAAAAGCTAAAAGAAGAGATGCGCTTCTTGCGCGATGGCTTAGGACTGCAAGTAGTGCTGGAGAGTGAGCCGGAGGATCTGACCCTCCCTTCCCAAGTCGAGGAGGAAATCTACTATGTTCTCAGGGAAGGACTGAGCAATATTGCCCGCCACTCCCAAGCGTCAAGCGCTGAGCTCCTATTGACGGAAGCAGGGGCAGAAGTCCGCGGATCGTTGAAAGACGATGGAGTGGGGTTTGATCTTTCTGCCGCAAGGAATGGCGGCGGATTCGGCTTGATTTCCATGGAAGAGAGAATCAATAAGCTCGGTGGGGAACTGTCCATCGAAACCTCTCCCGGCAAAGGAACCAGAATCTCTTTTAGAGCACCTTTAAGGGGAGAAAATGTTGCGGTCCAAAACCAATAGGGGCCGGCTGGATCGACTGCTGTTCCAGTTACGCAAGGAGGTGGGCTCAGGCCCCGAGAGAAATCGGAACCTGAGCCCATCAGGATGGGGTGACTCCAGCTAGTCGCCCCGCCTTTAAAATTATTCGCCTTTTTTTGCCTTTACCTTAACGTCGATGGCATCGAGGATGTTTTTATCTCCCTGCTTCTTGTAAGTTATAGAGGCGGCTTCTCCGAGGTTAAGATCGCTCATCTTGGCCTTTTGAGTGACATAATTGGTCACCTTGGTTTTCTTATCGAAATCAATAGTAATGAGCTTGCCCTCCTTGGTCACGACGATCATGTAGTTCTTCTCCGTGTCCAAAAGGCCAACGTCCCCGGTTACTTTCAACGGTTTAGCTTTTTTCTCCCCGGCCATGGTCGGGGCTACGGCGAAAAATGTCAATATGATGGCAGCGCAAGCTAATTTCTTTCCCATGTCCGTCTCCTCTTTATTTATAATCCTATTCGCCCTTCTTTGCCTTGGTTGTGTATTCAAGGGAGGTGGCTATATTTTTTCCACCTTTCTGTTGGTATTCAACTGTAGCGCTTTGTCCTAGACTGATATCGCTCATTTTTGCCGGCTGGGGCACGAGTTTCTGGACCTTTGTCTTATTATTGAAATCGGCCGTAATGAGCTTTCCCTCTTTGGTCACCAGGATGAGGTAATTTTTCTCCAAATCCAGCAGTCCTACATCACCTGAGGTCTTGATCGGTTTCGCCTTCGCTTCCGGTGCTTTTGCTAGCGGTGCAACCTTCTTGGCCTCAACGATTGGTGGCTCCGGCGCTTTTTTTGCCTCGGCAACCGCCGGTGTCGCTGGCTCTGCCGGTGGGGTCGCCATCTCCTGTTCTAGGGCGCAGGAAGAAAGAGCAAAAAACACCAAAATAATACCCGCTGCCGAAAGTAAACCATTCATTTCTGCCCTCCAATTGTTTTAAACATTCCATAGGACTTAGGTCACAATTATTGCCTACGACTTAAGCCCTATACTGTAACAATCCACCCTTTGTCAAGAGGAAAAAGGGCTTGTTGTTCGATTAAAAAAAACCGCCCGTCTTCGAGCCTTAAAAGCTGAAGGTGGTGAAGACCGGAGGGCGGCCTGGCGGTCCTTGCCAGGCCGACCCTATAGCCTGCCCTACGATCTCTGGACGAAGGGCGCTTGGAGGTGAAAACTCTTAAGTCGATCGCGCAGCCATGACAACAAATCGGTCGTGGCGGTTCTTCTGCCAGCAGCCCTCATTCTGTTCCTTGCACACTGGCAACTCCTCCCCGTAGCTCTTGGTAGAGGTCCGCCCCTTGGCGATCCCCAGGCTAATGAGATAGTCCCTAGCTGCCTGGGCCCTCTTGGCGCCCAACGCCAAATTGTACTCGTTGGTTCCCCGCTCGTCGCAGTGTCCCTCGATTTCCACCCTGGCAGAGGGGTTGGCCTTGAGCCAATTGGCATTCGCTTTAAGCGTGGCCCGCGCATCGGCCCGAAGGTCGTACTTGTCAAAATCAAAATAGATATCCTTCAGGGGGCCCTCAGCCGGAGCCTTGCCCTCGCGCCTCGCTTCCAGACTTGAAGCTGGAGACTTTGACTTGGCAACTTTTTGTTTGGGACTTGCCTTAGCCGCTGCCTGGGGCGATGCAGGCGCCACCTCTGGCTTGCTGGTCGCCGGCGGGGGACAGCCGGTTAGCACAAGAAAAGAGAAAAACATTAACCCGGAGAGCACCACACTTAAACGATCAGCCATTTTTTTCTCCTTTCGCACGGTTATGGTGACATGCCGTAATTACGATGCCTTTTACATCTTCCCCGGAAGGATGTCAATCTAAAGTCGCAACCTAGGCCGGACCAGCCGTCCCTGACGATTCCGCTATCGTATTAGCGTCTTCGCCCGCGATGCCAGTATAGGCGCCGACTCTCGCAGAAGGGCAGCCAAGATACGGGTGTAGGCCTCCCGGGTCTCGCTTGTTGTAAGGGCTTTTTCGCCCGGCAGCTCAAAGTGCAAGCTCTTCTTGGCTTGGCCCAAGATGCCCTCGATCTTGGCTGCCCAGGCACCAATCTCCACCTCATCAAGCGGCTCTATGAGAAGCTCAACCACCGGGATATGAGATTGCCTCTTCAGGGTTTGGTCCCGGATTTCACCGTAGATCTTTTTGATGATCTTGGCCTCCCTCTGAGAGATACCTACTGTGGCCACCTGGATTTTGCTATCCGTGTTGTATTGATGGATATCAATATAGAGCTCCAAGTCTCCGCTCGAGGCGGCGAACACAAGATCTTTAAAAGCGTGGTAGGTCTCCGTCGCACGCCGGCTGTGGATCTCGCGCCCCTCCGAATAGGGCAACTTCTCTGTGGGCCGGTTGACGTTGATGCGCGTTCCCCCCGTCTCGGTGGGCGTAAAGCCCTTGGCGATAACCGCGGCAAATCCTGTCCGATAACTGAGACGCTTCACCACCTCCGCCGTGAATTCGTCGTAGCTGCCATGAGGAGAACCGATGACAACCCCTGAAAACCGTTTTCTGGACTCAACCAATTCGAACCTGCCCAAGTCCGTGACCTGGACCTGAATCTGTGGGAGTCTCCCCGGATTTTCCCGCAGGACGACTATCACCTGGCCAACCCAGCGAGATAAGATTTCCGCGTAGAGTCTCTCCCCGGAGTCGGAGGAGAAAAATTGGGGCAGTCGGATATTCAGGCCCTTTTCCGCAATCAGGAGCACTCCGTGGTGCTTCACTCCCGAAACTCGCCAAGAGATCCTCTCGATCGGTTCGATGGCCATTTCGAGCCGGGGAGCCTGCCCTTTTGGAACCAGCTCATCGCGGATTCGAGCGTAGGTCTCTTTAAGGATCATTGCCTCCTCAAACGTCAGGCCACTGGTGGCGACTTCAATCCGATCAGCTTCCCCTGTCCCCCATCTGTGAACCCCTATATACAGGTCGATCTCCCCTTTGGCCGCTCTGCGCAGGACCTTTTTGTACTCTCTGAAGACGCTTCCGCGTTGGGGAAAGTTCCAGGATGTCGAGTATGCGCCCGACCTGACGATAGGCTGATTCACAGAAATCCGCTTAGAGCGGAACCCGTAGGCGATCGCCAGGCCGGCTCCTGTCCGGTCACTGATCGCACGAGCAAGTCTGTCCGAATAGCGATCCGTTCTCCCGTGCGGGGCACCGACCACGACACCCCCCATCCCTTCAGCCGGTTCCCGGAATTCAAAGCGACCCAGTCCCGGGACATGTTCCTGCAGAATGGGTCTATGGAGACTACAACCGCCAAGGAAGATGGCAGTGGCCGTTATAGTCCACCTGAGAAGAGTTCTGGGCCATTTCTCAGTTCCAGGTCTAATCGCTACCTGAGGCATGATCGGCGGAGCCTATCCAAGGATCGGTAATAATGTCAACTCGAAAGCTAACTCCGCGGCAAAACCGACCCCTCTTTTACCTTGAGCTATCCCAAAGTCTCGGCTAGACTACCGGGCATCGTATGCTTGCCAAGCGCATCATTCCCTGTCTCGACGTAGAGGCGGGACGGGTAGTTAAAGGAGTTAAATTCGTCGGTCTCCGCGATGCCGGCGACCCGGTTGAGGTCGCGCGCGTCTACGACCGTGAGGGCGCGGATGAACTCTGTTTCTTGGATATCACCGCTTCCCATGAAAACAGGGAAACCATCCTCGATGTAGTCTCCCGCACGGCGGATGAAATCTTTATGCCCCTTACCGTCGGAGGCGGCATCAACGGGCTTGAAGATATCCGCAAGCTACTAAGGGCCGGGGCAGATAAGGTCTCTATCAACACCGGCGCCGTGGCCCGGCCTGAGTTTGTGCGCGAAGCGGCAGAAACCTTCGGCAGCCAGTGTATCGTTGTGGCAATCGACGCCAAGCGAGCGGCAAACGGCTGGGAAGTCTTCACTCACGGCGGGAGAAAACCCACGGGGATCGACGCCTGCGAGTGGGCAGAGAGGATGGCCGGTTACGGCGCGGGGGAGATCCTCCTTACCAGCATGGATCGCGACGGGACTAAGGAGGGTTACGATTTGGAGTTGACCAGGGCTATCTCTAAGCAGGTCCGGGTTCCGGTAATCGCCTCCGGCGGCGTAGGCAATTTAGAGCACGTCTACGAAGGGCTGACTACCGGCGGCGCCAGTGCCGCCCTGGCCGCCTCGATCTTTCACTATCGAGAATATACCATCGCGGAATGTAAGAGCTATCTCCACGCGAGAGGCATCCCGGTGCGGCTGACCCATCCATGATCGCCTCCTCACCTACAACCAGCACGGCAGAACTAAAAAAGAAGCTGCAGCGCATTGTCGGCGAGAGAAGCCCTTTCAGCAACTCACGTCATTTGGCAGCGGTGGAGAATTACATCGAGAGGGAGTTTGAGTCCTACGGGCTAAGCGTGGAAAGCGACACCTTTACCTACTGGGGAAGGAGTTACCGCAATGTCATCGGACGGCTTGGCGCCGCCCGCAGTGGGCCGCCGATTATCCTCGGCGCCCATTTCGATTCAGTGGAAGGCTCTCCCGGAGCGGACGATAACGCCAGCGGGGTTGCAGTTCTTCTAGAGGTGGCAAGAATTCTATCCGGCTTGAGGCTCCACTCCCAGGTGCTTTTTTGCGCCTTCAATCTCGAAGAGCTGAATATGATCGGCAGCGCGCACTTCGCCAAAAAGCTCAAGGCAGCGGGAGTGAAGGTCCGGGCCATGGTATCCCTAGAGATGGTGGGATTTACCGATCCGAAACCCGGAAGCCAGCAATATCCTGTCGGACTTCGGTGGTTTTACCCGGATCGCGGCGACTTCATCGGCGTGATCGGAAACTGGCGCTCTAGCTTGCTCCTCAGACAGTTTTCCCGCCTGCTACGCCAAGTCCGCGGGCTTTCGGTAGAGACCCTAACCGTCATGGGCAACGGATTTCTCGTTCCCCAGGTTCGCTTGAGCGACCACTCGCCCTTCTGGGACCTCGGTTACCCCGCCCTGCTGGTAACCGACACTGCCTTCTTTCGCAACCCCCATTATCATGGACCGTCCGATACTGTGGAAACGCTCGATCTCGAATTTATGGCGAGGGTTTGTCAAGGAGTCATCCACGCGGTGCTGAACCTGTAGCCGGGAAGCGTTCAGCCATCAGCTATCAGCCCTGTCCAAAAAAGTTAGCGGCTGAAAGCTGAGCGCTGGCTGCTGATAGCCTGTTAGGCACGCTTTCTCGGAGGATCAAAAAATGGTAGCTTGACCACGGCGGCCCTAACTTTTTTCCTTACGTGCTCCACAGTCACTTCCATAAAGAGCTCCGCTCCGGGCTGAGAGAACTTGCTTTGAACAGTGGCCAGAGCAATATATTTCTTTATCGCCGGTGACCAACCACCGGTGGTTGCTTGCCCTGCTTGCCTGTTATCCCGATACACGGGCACCCCACCCCTCCACGCGGCCGTTGGAAGCTGAGGAGCCAGGCCGGTCTCCCGATAGAGGCGCTCATAGTCGTCCCAGTCGATCTCCAGGCCTATGAGTTGCCTCGATGAACCGTGCTGCCTCTCTCCAAGCAACGCGCTGCAACCAACGAAGCTTTCCTTGTCGAGACTAACGGTCCAGCCCAGGCCAATCTCGAAAGGCGAATATCTCTGCGACGGTATCAGCGCCTTTTCCGCGCTGGTGTAATCCACTTCGATCAGAATGAAACCCGCCTCGAGCCGGGCCATATCCAATGCGAGCATCCCTGCTGGTGTAATACCGTAGGGCTTGCCTTTTTCCACCAGGATGTCCCAGATGCGCTCCGCGTGGATCGAGGGGATCCAAATCTCATATCCCAAGTCGCCCGTATAGCCGGTGCGGGAGATTACGGCCGGAATCCCTCCGACACTGGCGGAGGTAAATCGAAAGAACTTCAACGAATCCATACCGGCATCCAGGAGTTGCCTTAGAATATCGCGCGAGGTGGGTCCCTGGAGCGCCACGGCAGCCACTTGCTCGGAGACATCTTGAATAGTTACGTCCATGCCCGTGGCATTAATCTGAAACCAGCGAAGGCTCGGGTCGGCCAGATGAAAGCGAAAGCGGTCCTCTCCCAATCGAAACAAGGTACCGTCCTGGATGACCTTTCCCTCTTCGTCGCAGAGGCAGGTGTACATCGCCTGCTGGAGAGCGCACTTTGCCGCGTCTCTGGTCATTACGCGGTTGACAAACTTGAGGGCATCACTGCCGCTGATGTCATATTTATAGAGCGGAGAAACATCGATGAGGGCTGCGGAATTCCTGATAGCGTGATATTCATGGTCGTGAAGGACCGCATAGGAGCTGGCCACGAGATAGCCGGACCAGACGCGCCAGTTGTGGCTGATGCATAAGGCCGAAGTGCGTGAGTGAAAAGGCGTCCCGATGGGCATGATCAACAAGACAATAGACCGGGGACGGAAGACCGGTCGTCCATCATCGGTCCTCGGTCGTCTTTGCAGTCGTTGACTTATGGCACAAAATTACCAAAAATGCTCCCTGAAGCAAATAGAGGCTATGACAAAATATGACGTCATTGTTATCGGCGCGGGCCACAACGGGCTCACCCACGCGGCCTATCTGGCTAAGGCTGGAAAGAAGGTCCTGGTTTTAGAGCGCCGTCATGTGATCGGCGGCGCAGCCGCAACCGAAGAGATCTATCCTGGATTTAAGTATTCGGTCTGCTCTTATGTGGTGAGCCTCCTCAGGCCGGAAGTAATCCGGGAGCTGGATCTGGCCAGATTCGGGTTGGAAGTGATCCCTCTGGATTCCACCTTCACGCCGCTGCCTGACGGCAACTACCTCGCTCGCTGGAGTGATCATGCCCAGACCCGCCGCGAGCTTATGCGCCACTCGCCGACAGACGCCGAAGCCTATGATCAGTTTGGGAAGCTCATGCACCAAATCGCTATGGCGGTAAAGCCTTTGCTCGCTATGGTGCCGCCCGACCCTACCTCTCTCAACCCCCGTGAGCTCTTTAAGCTCCTGCGTCTCGGTCGCCACTTCCAGAAACTGGGAGCCCGTTTGCTCTACGACATGATGAAGCTCATGACCATGAGTTCGGCTGACTATCTCAGCGAGTGGTTCGAAGCCGAGGCGCTCAAGGCCACGATGTCCGCAAGCGGTATCATCGGCACATTCCTCGGCCCCCGATCTCCCGGAACCGCCTACGTACTCCTCCACCATTACATGGGAGAGATTGACGCCGTTTTTCGCTCGTGGGGATGGGCGCGAGGCGGCATGGGAAGCCTAAGCCGCGCTCTTGCAAGAGCCGCTGAGAGCGATGGCGCCGAGATTCGAACCAAGGCTGGGGCCGCTCGAGTTCTCATTAAGAACGGACGCGCTACCGGAGTGATGCTGGAGAGCGGCGAGGAAATTCAAAGCCAGGTGGTCACCTCTGCTGTAGATCCCAAGCGAACCTTCTTGAAGCTGGTGGAGCCGGTTTATCTGGATCCGGAATTTGTCAAGCGGGTAGGCCAGATCAGGATGCGCGGCTCCTCCGGAAAGGTCAATCTGGCCTTGGATGCTCTTCCCAATTTTACTGCCCTCCCTGGAGAAGGCCCGCACCTTCGCGGCGCCATATCCATCAGCCCATCTGTCGATTATCTGGAGCGCGCCTATGACGATGCGAAGTACGGAAGCTTCTCGCGCCAGCCTTACCTGGACATCGTCATCCCCTCTACCATCGACCCCACTCTGGCGCCGCCAGGAAAACATGTCATGTCGATCTTCGTTCAGTACGCGCCGTATCATCTGAAAGAAGGAAGCTGGCCGGACCGACGGGAGGAATTCGGCGATACCGTCATCGAGACTCTGGGCGAGTACGCGCCAAATTTGAGAAACATCATCCTGCACCGCCAAGTGCTGACGCCTTGGGATCTGGAGCATGAGTTCGGGCTCACCGAGGGAAACATCTTTCATGGCGAGCTTTCCCTGGACCAGCTTTTCTTCATGCGTCCTGTCCCTGGATGGGCACAATACCGGACGCCGATAAAGAACCTTTACCTGTGCGCCGCCGGGACTCATCCGGGCGGCGGCGTGATGGCAGCATCGGGGCGATTGGCCGCGTTAGAGATTCTCAAGGACTGGAAAAAAGGGAGTATTTAACCAGAGCCGAATACGCGAAAGAGGCGCCATCTCCCCTTCGGGACGCCTTCCAACCACCGGGCCAACGCAACCAAACTGCCCTGGGCATCCAGAAGGCGGATCGTGCATTCTCCTTCTTCCGGCCCGGGCAAACCGCGCAGCATCTCTTGCTGGCCCATCCTGAGCCTCGGCAGCAAATGGTCCGCCAGGCGAAACTCGCGGAGGAACGCCAGGGCTTGATTCAAGGAAATGACCGGCAATTTTCCCTGCTCTCTGAGCGTCTCGACGTCGCTCAGCGGGACCGCTCGCTCCAACGTGAGGGGACCACAGGAGAAACGTCTCAGGCTTTTGAGATGGGCCCCGCAGCCGAGAAATTGCCCCATATCTGCGGCCAACGTTCGGATGTAGGTTCCCTTGGAACAGGTAACTTCTATTCCTACCTCCGCCGGGCCCAGACACCAAAGCCGAAGCCGGTCGATCTTGATCTCCCGGGGTGAACGGGGCACGCTTCGCCCCTGGCGGGCGAGCCGGTAGAGACGCACGCCTCCCTTCTTAAGGGCGGAATACATGGGTGGAGTCTGGGTAAGAGTCCCGGTAAAGGCTTCCTGGAGCTTCTCGAGATCTGATCGAGTCAGGGAAGGAACGTCTCGCACCTCGAGGACCTTGCCGGTCGAATCTTGGGTATCCGTTTCCACCCCCAGAGCGATCACGCCGCTATAGCTTTTTTGCGCCGTTAGAAACAGATCCGCGATCTTGGTCCCGTCGTTGATTCCCAGCGGAAGAAGACCAGAGGCAAAGGGGTCCAGAGTACCCAGATGCCCCACCTTTTTCGCGCCGAGAATCTTCTTCACCCTTTGCACCACCTGGGCCGAGGAGGGACCTTCGGGCTTGTCTACGAGGAGAATACCACTTGGCTGAAATGATAATGACAGGGGTTTGTTCTGATGCTCAGCCACCGAGGTAGAGCCGGATCACAGGTTCGACTACGTAGGGAGTTTTGAAGGATAGGTTTGTTTAGCGGTTAATACCTGCTCATCGGAGGATGCAATCTCTCTGTCGATCGCGTCACGGTGAGAATAATAGTAGGCACGCGCGGCATGCACCTGGGCTAGCGTTAGATGGGGATAGGCCTGGACGATCTCGTCCGGGCTCTGGCGCTCGCGTTCA
>JACPSE010000123.1 GCA_016193465.1 Deltaproteobacteria bacterium | reverse complement strand
TCCTCCTTTCATAAAGAGTTTTCTTGATCCACTTAGTCCTGAGAGTCGCCCCTCAAAACCGGATCTTCGCTAGCGGGGTGAACCGGTAATTCCCCGCGCCGGACTTTAACCGGCTAGTTGCACCGCTTCTGCGGCGTACGGGCATTCTACTTTTTGCGTAAGCGAGCCAGCTTGGTTCAGCACTAAGCCCTTCAGGGCCGATGCTACTATGAGCACATGAAAGCTTACCAAAGAGTACTGCTTTTTCTTCTCGTAGTCCTTTTTCTTACCGCTCTCCTCCTAGAACACCCATTGCTTTCTCTGCCCTAGTACGCCGACTTTCTACCACTCCAGAGGTTGACATTAAAGGCTTTTGAGAGATACTTAGCTTTAGAAACTGGAAGACATGGGTGTAATCCGAAAAAGCCTTCAGCTCGTTGGGCGACGTAAAAAAGCGGACGTAGAGTGCCTGTTGGATACAGGCGCCTCGTCAAGTTTCATACGCCCCGATTTGGTCCGCGCATTGGGGCTTTCGACGGCCGATCTGCCTAAGCCAGCGCGTATCCAGTTGGGGAAAGGTTCGACCCAGGTATCTCAAATAGCAGCTATAACAATCCGTCTAAATGGCGCCACCCTTGCTGATACTGCTTACGTGATGCCTGGTCTTACCGAGGAGTACGTCCTCGGAGCAGAGTTCCTACAGCGCTACGATATCCGCCTTGACCCAAAGCGACACCGCCTCCTACTCCCTCCCAAGCGCCGCCTATCACTCATCCTAGTTTGACAATCCGTGGCTAAAGGCCCACGACATGGGAAGAAAATTAGAGGCCAATGCTAAATTTGCCTCTTGGGAGGAGGAAAAGAGATTCATCCGTTCCTTGATGAAAAAGGGGCCACTGAAGGGCAAACGCCGATGGAAGCGTGAAGACCTCTATGGGCGGAAGAGTTTTCCTTGATGCCCCTCAAAAATTAACCTAAGGGCGCTTTTGGCCCTCGCCGGCAGGTCAGGTCGTTGTGACAACTCAAGAATAACAAAAGTTTGGCGTCCCCTTTTTCTCAACAGCGGTTTGGTTCAGGCTTGGGGTCAGACTAAGCTGATCCTATCACCCCTCTTTCCTTCCCCGTCTTTTAAAAGACTTGCAACCCTAGGACGTTAACTTCTTCTCTTCGCGTTTGGAAGGCAGAATCGCCAATCGAATAAACGAGCCGGTAAGATAGACAAAACCCTCCGTTTCGCGGACGGATGGCCATTTCCTGACCTCGCCAGCAGAGACCGCATGTCGGAAGTCACAACCGAAATCGATATATTGCCCAAGTAATTTGGTATAGCCGGGAGAGAGTTGTAACATCGAAATAAATTTGCCAGAAAGGTCCCTGTCATGGCCGGTGACAACCTTGGCTAGGGCTTCTAGCGCCTCATACATGTCCCTAATGACATCGCCTCGCCCCTCTTCTTTCGTTTGCGATTCCAACAATGCAGTGAGACCCTTTTTAAAGGGAGTAAGAACGCTCCCATATTTTGGATCAGTGAGCCATCGCAATGGGTCACTGACTAAAGCCTCATCGAGCAGGGCCGCTCCTTTAGGGGTAAAAGTACCATCCTTGTAATCAACTCCCAGGTCAACTTCGCTCATACCTAGAGCAGAGTGGACCCCGGCGTCTAGCTCTTTTACGCCACTATAACGCGCCATTCCTAACACTTTCCGGAGGTTTTCTATCAGTTCGAGGCATCGAAGAAATTTTCCCCCGACAGATTTATCCCAAAACCTCATAAACGTTTCGTGGGAGTAATAGCTATTAGAGCCGGGCGGACTGTATTGTTCTCCTAATAGGTGCATGAATGCTTCGAGAATGTGCTCGATGCGTCTCTCACCGGATCTGAAATCTCCAGAGTATTCGATATTGCGCACTACGTTTCGGAGTATATTCGCTATTCGATTAATGAAGCGCTCTTGCGTCTTTTCTGTTGGTAACTCGAATTTGAAACGACGGTAAAATGGCTCAGGCATAAATCACCATGAACGGGGACCAAAAGACTTCCCATTACCCCTTTGGCTTCGGCAAAAAACTTTTCTCCGTATCTTCCCGCTCTCTTAGCAGTTGATTTAAAAGCCTCTTACTCCGATCAGAGGTAGTTGTCCAGCCTCACCCAAAAGCCATCTCCCCACTTGCCATTTTAGCAGAGCTATACCATAGTCAAAAATGAATCGTTATCTATGAAAAGTCTTCTCCTGGTCCTGCTTCTCACCGTCATTATTAGCCCTTGGGCCGCATTTTTGGCGGATTCTTTCCTGGAGAGCCGCCCTTCTTTCTCCCACATCTTCGGACGCCTCTTCATGATCCTGGGGGCCGCGCTCTTTTTTATCTGCCGTCCCCTGCTGAAGATCGAATCCCTAAGCCAGTTGGGTCTCAAACCTGCCCGACAATGGCACTGTGACTTTGCCAGAGGCGCTCTCACCGCAGTGGCATCGGTCATCATTGTCGGCGCGCTCATGTCGGTGCTGGATGTCTTTACTCCCTTTTTTCGTCTCTCTCTCTCCGTCGCCCTCGAACGCTCCGCGAAAGCGCTGCTCACCGCTCTCGCTGTCGGCGTGCTGGAGGAGATCTTCTTTCGCGGGGTGATTTTTAAAGGGCTGCTCGAAGATTTAAAACCCGCAGCCGCCTTCGCGCTGTCAAGTCTCTTTTACTCTGCCATTCATTTCATCAAGCCTGCTGAAGAATTTTCCCTGACCAGGATCGACCCCTGGGCGGGCGCGCGTTACCTCGTCGGCGCGTTTGGGCCTTTCCTCGATCCTTTGCCCCTCCTCCCAGGGCTGCTGGGCCTTTTTCTCATCGGCATGGTTTTGAGCTACGCCTTTTTCCGCACTGGCTCGCTCTATCTCTCCATGGGGCTTCACGCGGGGTGGGTCTTCGGTCTGAAAACCATCCGGGTATACGGGGACTTTAGACGCGAGGACCTCGGCTGGCTCTTCGGCTCTCTCGAACCGAAGCTTGTCAGTGGAGTCGCAGTCTGGACCGTCATTCTCGCCGTTGGGCTGGTTATCCACTGGCTAACACGCAACAGACTCGCCCCCACAGAGGGGAGGCTTGCCGCGAAGGAAGGCAGACGTCCGACACTGAATTAACTCAAAGAGAACGAGCAGACCAGGTTACGTATTTGGGAGCAGACAAGCAGAAGCCCATCGGCTGCCGCTCTGAGCGGCGGGCCTCCCCTCTTCCTCCTACCTCCTACCTCCTCCTATCCGCCTCCTCCAGCAGCGGCTTTACCCGTTTCAGGATGCGCTCGGCCATTATCCGATAGCCTGCGCCGTTGGGATGAATGCCATCGCTTTTCAGCTTGGGATCGGAGAGGATCCCCTTGAGGATCTCCGCAATGTACAATGCTCCGTGCTTCCTCGCGATCTCCTTGTAGATCGGACCGTATTCATCGGTAAAAAGCCCGAGTCTCGTGCCCACCAAAGCCACCATCGCCCCGCGTTCCTGGATGCGCCGCACTATCTCTTCGAGGTTTCTCTTGGTCTCGCTCAAGGGAACTTGGCGCAGGAAATCGTTGCCACCGAAAAGGACGATAACCAAACGAGGGTTGCGGGCCAGAACATCCTTTTCCAAGCGGGCAAGACCGTCTGCCGAAGTATCCCCGCGCCACCCTGCATTCGTAATCGGAAGCCGAAGCTGCCGCGCCAGAACAGAGGGATAGTCCTCGCCATTTCCGGCGCCCACCCCTTCGGTCAAACTGTCGCCGAAGCAGATGATGTTCTCGCCGCGAGATTGAAGATTGCGGATATCGCCGAAACTACCGCCGCGCCCGCAGCCGGAAGCAAGAATCCCGCTCAAAAGGAGGAGCCAAAGGAGCCGAACCATGGAAAATGGAGGCTCAACCCTCTCCGACAATGACGCAGTGATTCGGATGGGCCAGGGCAAAGATCTTTTCCCCCAGTTCGTATCGTTGAGAGGGAGGAGCGACAACGCGGAGCGTCAGATGATGAATTGGCAGCTCAACCATATAGTCGAAGGCATCTCCAAAGTAGATGCGCCGCTGGATGATTCCGGAAAAAAGATTATATCCTTCCTGTCTCCATTGCTCGGCTTCCTCCGCGCTGCCCACGAGACAGACATTGTGGGGACGGAGACAAAGGGACACCGCTCCTCCCTGTTTGTAGCGTTCCCGGACAGTCACTTGCACCAGCATGTCTTCTCCCAAGGCCACCCTGCCGTCTTCCTGCCACTTTCCTCTGAGGATATTGGTTTTTCCGATGAACTCGGCCACGAAGTTGGTCCTGGGTCGTTCGAAAATCTCCTGCGGGGTGCCGACCTGAATGACCTTGCCTAGGTGCATGACCGCGATCCGGTCCGAGGTCACCATCGCCTCGGCTTGATCGTGAGTGACGTAAATGGTGGTGATGCGAAACTCTTCGTGCAGGCGCCGGATCTCAAAGCGCATCTCCTCGCGCAGGTTAGCGTCCAGATTGCTGAGCGGCTCATCGAGCAGCAGGATCTGCGGCTCCACCACCAGGGCACGCGCCAACGCGACCCTTTGCTGCTGGCCGCCCGACAGCTCCGCGGGATAGCGCCCCTTCAGGGCCTCCAGATGAACCAGCCGCAGCAGTCTTTCCACCTTCTTCTCGATCTCATCGCTGGAGAGTTTCTTGAACTTTAGCCCGTAGGCGACGTTCTGAAATACCGTCATGTGCGGCCACACGGCATAACTTTGAAAGATCATCGACATGTTGCGGCGCTCCGGCGGGACCAGAAGCCACGGCGACGAAACCACCTGTTGATTGACCTGGATCTCGCCCTCCTCCGGCTGCAAGAAGCCGGCAATCAGCCTGAGCGTGGTGGTCTTACCGCAGCCCGAAGGACCCAGCAGGGAGACAAATTCACCATCTCCGATCTCCAGATTGAGGTCGTTCACGGCGGCCGCCTCGGCAAACTTCTTGGTCAATCCCTTCAGCGCGACCGTGGCCATCATTCCCTCGTAGCAAGGATCTCTCTCCTCGCCACCCACTGAACCGCGAGAATGACCAGGAAAGATACCAGCAATAACAAGATTCCCAACACCGCGATCACGCCGATCTGTCCCTCTTCTTTGAGGTCAAAGATCACCACCGAGACGACTTTCGACTTGGGAGTAAAGAGCAGGATCGAAGCGCTGAGCTCCCGGATCACCCCGATAAAGATAAAGCACCAAGTCGCGATCAGGCCAGCCCGGGCGAGCGGGGCGGTCACGTCTTTCAAAGCCCCCAATCGATTGGCCCCGAGTATGCGACTTGCGTCCTCAAGCTCCGGGTGGATGCTCTTAAACGTCGTTTCTGCCTGAGAGAAACCAATAGGCATTTCCTTGGTAAGGTAGGCAACGAACATGATCCAGATCGTGCCATAGAGGACCAGGGGCGGACGGGTATAGGCAATGAACAGACCAACGGCTAGGACGATCCCAGGGACTACCAAGGGAGCCAGGGCAAAAAAAGTCAGATAGCGCGCACCCCACAAGAGCTGGCGATTCGTAATATAGGCAATCAACGCCGCGATGATGGTGCCTACTGTAGCGGTCAGGACCCCCAGCTTAAAGGTGTTGAGAATCGCGTTTTGGGTATCGCCATACTGGAAGAAGGCAAACTTGAAATTCTCCAGCGTGAAGTTGTCCCACGTGAGAGGCTGGGCCCAAGCCTTTGCCAGCGCCGCTTTCAATAGAATCCAATAAGGGAGAAAAACCGAGAGTGAAAGAATGGCGAGTACCAGCACAAAGGTGGGGATTCGGAATATTTCCAGGTGGAGTAGCCGCCTCTCCCCTCCCTTTCCCCCGACCGTGCTGTAACCGCGCCGACCCAGGATTTTTTTCTGCAGGGCGATCAGCAGCATCGTCGCCAACAGCAGCGGAACAGAAAAGGCAGCCGCCAGATCCAGGCGGGGCGGGTACTGGAAGAGCGCCCAGATCTGGGTAGTGATCGTGTGCAGGCTTGCCGGGAGACCTAGGATAGCCGGCGCGCCGAATAGAGAGAGTGAGTGCAGAAAGGCGAGGATAAATCCTCCCAGCAGCGCGGGAGCCGTGAGCGGCAGGGTCACGGTCAAAGCCACCCTCAACTTGTTTGCCCCCAAGATATTCGCCGCGTCTTCGAGATCCGAGGAGATAAGCTCGCAGACATTGGCAATCATGGAAAAGACATAGGGGAAGCTGTAGAGGGCCATGACAAAAATGAGCCCTCCCATGCTAAAGATGTTGAAGAGGGCTTCCTCCGAACCTGTGAGGGAGCGGTAGATTTTATTGAGAAGACCGGCGTTCGGACCGGCCAGCAGCGTCCAGGCGAAGGCACCGAGAAAGGGGGGCGTGACAAAAGAAGCCATCACCAGGGCGCGGATTGTCTGCTTCAGCGGCAGGTCGGTTCGGGTCACCAGCCAGGCCAGAAGGGAGCCGATGACCACGGCGATGACCCCCACCCAGAAGGAGATGATCAGGGTGTTCCAAATAGCTCTGAGAAATGCCTGCTGGGTAAAGACCTGAACATAGCCGCTGATGCCCCATCCCTCTTCCCCTCTCAGGCTGGTAACAAAGATCCAGCCCAGTGGCAGGAGCATCAGAAAGACGAGAAACAGTGAGGCCCCGATCCAGACCGGAAGCGTTCGGTCCCACGTCCTACTGCCACGCCTACTACCTACTCTCAGTCGCCCTACCGCTTCCACGCTGGAGTTCCGTCTGATACCGCCTCTGTCTTAGGCGCCAAAGAACTCGACAAACCTCTTCTTAATCTCCGCGTTCCTCTTTTCCAGTTCGTCCGCGTCGACGGCGAGGAGCTTCAAGTCCTTCAGCATAGGTTTGTCTTTCGGGTAAGTCACTTCGGGGTGACCGGTGTAAAGTCCTTCCTTGTCAGCGAGCATCTGCTGGCTTTCCTTGGTCAAAATGAATTCCGTAAACAGCTTGGCCGCGTTAGGGTGCGGCGCGGCATTGGCAATGGCCGTTGGGGAAACCACCAGAGGCACGCCCTCCTTTGGATAGACGATCTTTATCGGGTTTCCCTGCTTGAGAGTCTTGTAATAGAAATACTCCGCGCCGTTCACCCCCACGGGCCTCTCCCCGGAGGCGACCACGCCGGCAGGATCGTTTGCCGACTGCGTTATGTGGACCTTGTTTTTGGCGAGCTCTTTGAAGTAGTCCCAGCCATACTGCTTCACCAGCGCAAGGACATGCGTCATAATGATGCCACTGTAGCCGGGATGGGCGGTCACTTCCTTGCCTCTCCATTTACCATCCAGGAGATCCTTCCATGACTTTGGGGCATCTTTGTCAGTGACGACCTTTGGGTTGTAGGCGATCACCGAAAGGGTCGCACGCAACCCGTAGTAAAATCCGTCGGGATCCTTGAATCCCGCGGGGAAGATTTCGGCTGCTCTCGGGACATATTTCAACAGCAGTCTTTTTTCTTTCAGCAGGACGAAGTGACCCGCATCCGAAGTGTGAATGACATCGGCGTTCTTGATCCCGGCGGACGCCTCCTGCATCACTCTCTGCAGCACGCGCTGGGAACCCGTCCGATGGACCTCGACCTCGATGCCCTTGTACTTGTTCATGAAAAAGTGGGCGAAGACGGTGGAGGAAGGTATGGCGAGAGATGTGTACCAGATCACTTTTCCCTCTTTCCTTGCCGCCTCAATCAGTGCCGCGTCCTGGGCAGAAGAGACCGAACCCCAGGTGAAGAACGCCAGCAGGGCCATATATATAAAAATCCGAAACCTCTTTTTCATTGGGTTTCCCCCCTTTCCTTCCGTTGAAGTCACCTAAACCACGCCGTATGCCCTTTATCACTAGCCCTGGCAGCCTGCAATGGGTGATCAGGCTGCTAGGAGATCTGCTAGTCGTTCCACGGAGCGCAATTTTTCTAATTTTCGCACCATGGATACGACTTTTTCAACTCGTCCTCGAGGCAAGGCGAAAACGGCGTTGGCGCGAAACTTTTCCTCGATCTCCTCGGGCGCAAGCGGCGACTCCATGCCGCCGCGCGGGTGAGGCTGGCTCTCCTCCAGAACCGTTCCGTTCTTTAACCTGAGCCGCACATGACCGGAGAAATGGCGCGGATAGTCGATGGTCGGGTCCACCTCGTAGCCCACCTTCGCGGCAACGGAGAGGACCTCAGGGTCACGGATCGCCCTATCCGAAAACTCCTCAAGCCCTGCCTTGCCTCGGACCAGCATGACAGCGATGCTATAGGGTAAGCTGAACTTCGCGCCGTAGGAGTTGGAAGGGCTTTGCTTCTCCTTCAGGGGCTCCCAGAGGCGGGGTAACGCTCCCTCGGCGGCGCGGCAAGTGATCTCTTCAATCTCCTCCGGCCGAAACGAATATTTTTGTCTTAGCCTGAGGGCGCAGTCCATATAGGGATGAGAGATCGAGCCGCAGGGATAGGATTTAAAGGTAAGCCGGCGAATCTCCCAGCTCTCTCCCAGTTCTTTCAGTCTCTCGAGATTATATCCTTGGTCCGCGCCAAAGGCCTGGTAAAAGCCGTGCCGCCCTTCAAAAACCGAGGCGGGACCGCGAAAGCCACGCTGGGCAAGGAGCACAGCTATGATTCCGCCGTGAGCCGACCAACCTGGATGAAGCCTCTTGGTCCAGGTACCGTCCGCCAAATACTCGATGATGCCGGAGCTCTGACTGCCGCAAATGCCAAAGGCGTCCGCCCACTGAGACAGGTTAAGTTTGTAGAGTTTGCCTGCCGCCGCGGCCGCACCAAAAGTCGCGCACAAAGCGGTCGGATGAAAACCACGCGCGTGAAACTTTCCTGGCGCCACCAGCCCCACCTTGCACATCACCTCAATTCCCGCCACCGCAGCCTCTAGCACTCTCTTCCCGCTGGCTCTGGTCGCCTCGCCCACAGCCAGGGCGGTGATCGCCCCGCAACAACCCGTATGGACAATCGCTTCCTCTAAGGTGTCGTCGTAGTCAAGGCCGTGGGCCAGCGTGCCGTTGGCCAAGACCGCATTAGCCCCCGCCGCCTTCCTCCGAGATCCGATCAACTGGCTTTCTCGAGCTCCCCCGAGGGCGGAGGCGACATCAAGCACCATCCGCCCAAACTCCATTGTCGAAGAGACTAGAGCGATTCCCAATGTGTCCAGAATGACCAGCTTCGCCTTGTCAATCACTTCCGGGGGAACTGCCTCAAGGCGCAGATCGCGGACAAACGCTCCTACTTTTTCGGAATACCGCTCCATCTCTTGCTCTTGGGTTTTTTCACTTTGATTTGTTTAAGTTTAAGGGCCGCTGAATTTCTTCCAGAGAGCGCTCGCATGAGAGGCAGCATACTACGCTGCCTGTCCAGGTTGGCAACCAACTCGATGGCATCCTCCGCGTTTTTGTGGGACAGGACCAAACTGGCACAATCGCGGAATTTTTCCCCTATCTCGGCCCAGTTCATAGGCTTGAGCGGGTGACCTTTGGCCACGTCTGCCTTTCCCTCAATCGTTTTTCCATCCTTCAGCTTGATGCGAATGCGTGAACGCACTTGATCGTAACCGAGCGCCTCGAGCTCTTGATCCACGTAGAGCTTGACCCGCTTCATCAACTCCACGACCTTGGAATCCCGTACTTTTCTATCCGTGAACTGGGCGCTGCCCGCCTTGCGCTCTAAAACGCCTATAGCCATGCAGAAGGGAATGCTGAATTTGCCCTCCAAAGCGGTCTTGGGCATCGGATAGATTAGGGCATTCGGAACGTTGGAGTTAGTTCCAACCTCGATGGATTCAATATCCTCGGCTTGGAGGTCGTGCGTCTTCACCATATCCAGAATGAGATCCTGAGCTGGATGGGAGAGAGAGCCTGAAGGATAGGGCTTGATAGAAATCCCTGGCTCCTGCATGAAGTAGGGACGACCGAGACGGCCGCTGATCTTCTTTTCGTCGTATCCCCCGGCCATAGCGTTGAAAAAGCCTCTCTTGGCTTCCAGGATGTTACGGGCCGAGCTAAAACCCTTCTCTGCCAATAGGGCGGCGGCTACCCCATTCTCGGCGGCGAGGCCGGCATGAAGGGGTTTGGTCATAGTGCCGAAGTTCTCTCGCAGCCCGGATGCCATGCTGGCAACTATGCCGAGCGCGCGGGCTAGCGGCTCCTCCTTCAAGCCCAAAATTTTGCCTATCGCCATCACTGCCCCTAGACCACCAATAGTGGCCGTGGAGTGAAATCCGGATTGATAGTGGCGCGGGTTGATGGCATCCGCGATGCGGCATTCGACTTCGACTCCGAGGATATAGGCCAGCAGGAATTCCTGCCCTGAAATTCTCTCCCTTTCCCCAACGGCCAAAACCGCGGAGAGCACGGGCACGGTAGGGTGCGTGAGCAATCCGTAGACGGCTTCCTTAGAGGTCGAAAGCTGGGTATCGTCGTAATCCATGGCGTGGCCTGAAGCGCCGTTGGCCAGCGCGGCCAGTGGACATGGCGCCATAAGCCCGGTCCCAACGATGGTCGCCTCCTCCCTCCCTCCGATCTGGCGGATAAAGCCCTGCAAGATACGGGAGCCCTTTTCCGTAGAGCCGGCTAATGTGACACCGAGGCCGTCCAAAATGAACCCCTGGGCTAAGCGAATCACCTCCGCCGGGATATCGCGGTAGCGGGTCTTGACAACAAAACTCACAACTTCCTCAGTAAGTCCCATCGCACGCTCCTTCACCCGTTTCCTATTGGAAAAAGACCGATAACACTATTGACCCTCTTTTTCCAGCCCATTGGGCCACCACATTTTATACTGCCCGGGGAGTCTTTCTGACAGTAGAAGCCCGTTACCGGCCTTGACAATTCGCTGCGCCGCATAGTAACAGTGTCCGCGTCAAACCAAAAGGAGGAAAGGAGGGACCGTTATGCTCCGTTATATAGGCGCGTTTTTCATGCTCGGGATCATTTTCGGGATCAATCCGCAGGAGCTTCGCGCGGCCGAAACAGGGAGCCAGCGCATAATTCAAGCAGCCTTAAAGGCAGAGGAGCTCAACGGTCGCCATGAAGGCGAGATCAACTACTGGACAAACTCCCCCAGTGGCAGGGAGCTTCTCAAACTGGAAGAGGCCTTCGACAAGCGCTTCAAACTGAAGGTCAAGATAAGACAAACGCCGATTACATCCTCAGAAGTGGTCAACCGTTTCGTGGTGACGGGTCAGGCTGGGAGGCCGCCCGAGGGAGACATAACGGTGCTCGGCCCACCTCAGCTTTTTGGTTTGCACCAGAACGGGCTCCTCGAAGAATTTGATTGGAACGGTGTGTTTGGCAAAGACTTCCCGGAGATCCAAAGACGCGTCAATACCGTACCGGCGGCGTTGCGCAATAAGGCCCTCGAGTTGTACCACTTGGTATACGTCATCGGATACCGGACCGATCGGCTAAAAAGAGAACAGCTACCGAAGACCTGGGAGGAATTTGCCGCGCCAAAATGGGCAGGCCGCTTTGCTGCCCCGAGCGGGGGCCAACCGTTTGGCTATTTTTTGTCGGCGCCAGGGTGGAATGAGCAAAAGGTGCTGAATTTAGCGAAGGCGGTTCGCGACAACCGGGCGGTTTTCGTAAAGGGGTCGCCAGGAGTGGCAGCCGCCCTGCAGTCAGGGGAAGCATCGTTGGGACTGACCTCTGTGGGTAACGTGGAAGAGATGAAGGCCAAGGGGGTACCGATGGACTGGATAGCCTTGCCAGGGCTAATCCTGGCGCCAAAGAGCCTCACCGTCCCCAAAGGGGCTCCGCACGTCAACTTAGCTCGTCTATTCGGGGCTTGGGTAACCACGGAAGGCCGGGAATTGTTTGAAAGCTTGACCAAGGACGGTCTGGCATGGCCCGAGGAGAACTCCTTGCTGGCAAAAAAGCTCAAGGAGCTTGGTCTGGGCAGCAGTGATTATGCGCTGGTAGACACCCCCGAAAAGGATGCAGCGGCAGGGAAGATGCTAACGACGATCCAACGACTTTACTTGGGGAAATAGTTTTTAGGGGGGAAGGATAACGCAACAATGAGCTTACAAGTTCGCCGCGTCGTAACAGGACACGATTCCCATGGAAAATCGGTGATCAAGATCGACGAAATCGCCACCAACAAGAGGTCAAACAGGAAGGGGCTTGAGGGCGTCGTCGTATGGACGACCGACTCAGCACCGGCGGACATCTGGGGGGATAAGGACGGGGCGGATTGGGAAGTCAGCCCGCCGCCGATCCCTAACGGCTCGATTTTTCGCGTCAGCGAATACAGCCCGGGCGTTGAGTCGCGCATGCATCGCACCGATTCGATCGATTACGTTATCGTGATGTCCGGGGAAATAGACATGCGCTTGGATGACGGCAGCGAAGTGCACCTCAAAGCTGGCGATGTGATGGTTCAGCGCGGCACGTACCACGACTGGATTAATCGAGGCGACGCGCCCTGCGTGATCGCATTCGTCTTACTCGACGCCAAACGATGAACCTCCGCAATAAAGGACGTGCTGTCTCGATAACGCGATGATCACAAAGTTCATCATAGAAAAAAGGGAGTCCTTTGCTGGCGGTCACGAATTCCCTATCACCGGAGCCTACGAAAAGCTTGTCGGCAGGGCGTATGGCGAGGTCGACCCCAGGAGTTCCTTGAATAAGATCGTCGTCAGCTTGGACAAGGCGCCAAAAAACCCACGCGGCAAGGTCGAATACTGGAGCGACATCTTCATCCTGAAACCGGTCGACCTTGGGCGCGGCAACTGCAAGATCATCTATGACGTTTCTAACCGCGGCAGCAAACGCATTCTAAGTTTTTTGAACGACGTGCCCGGAAGCGACAACCCGAGCACGCCCGCGCACGCTGGCAACGGTTTCCTCATGCGCGAGGGATACACTATTGTCTGGTCAGGCTGGCAGGGGGACCTCATGGAAGGCGAGAACGCCCTGCGCGCGAGCGTTCCCGTAGCAACCAACAACGGCAGAGAGATTATCCGCAACGTGCGCACGGAGATCGTAGTCACCAAAGAAGGTGTCCATTCCCAACCCTTGAGCGCCGATGAAAGAATCATGAGTTGCGAGGCAGCAACTACGGACAAAACCCGGGCTTCCCTGACGGTGCGGGAAAAATCTTACGGTCCGCGAATACCTGTCCCCACGAGCGAGTGGGAGTTTGCATCGTGCCCGCAAGATAGAGAAACGGGCCGGTTGCAGCTCACTCCGAGTAACAAAGATCTCTGTCTCCTTTCGGGATTTAAGCCCGGCCACATTTACGAACTCATCTATCCGGCAAAGAACCCCCTGGTATTAGGGCTAGGCTTCGCCGCCGTGCGCGACGTGATTTCGTTTTTGCGCTACGAAACAAAGGATAAAGCACGCAGCGCCAATCCCTTGATGGACGGTCATGGCAGGCTGAGCGTGAAGAGAGCGTATGGCTGGGGCCGCTCGCAAGGCGGCAGGTTCCTGCGCGACCTCGTTTATCACGGCTTTAACCAGGACGAGTTGCACCGGCAGGTTTTTGATGCGATCTCGCCTATTGTTGCGGGTGGGGGACGAATGTTTCTCAACTATGAATTTTCCCGGCCCGTCACCTCCTCTCAACAGCATAACGATCAGCTCGACCCGGAGCTTTTTCCCTTTGCCTACACCGTCTTGAAGGATCCACAAACGGGAAGGAAAGACGGTATTCTCAAGCGGCCCAAAACCGATCCCTATGTCGTCCATACGCAGACCTCCACCGAATACTGGCAGAAGAGAGGCTGCCTCGCTCACACCGATGGCAAAGGCAAGGACCTAGCCTTGCCGAAAAAAGTGCGCATCTACACAATTGCAAGCGCGCAACACAACACTCCCTTTGGCTCCACGCCAAGGAAAGGGAACTGCCAGCAGCTTACGAATCCTATGCTGGTTAATGACCTGCTTCGTGCACTCTTGGTGGCGATGGATCGATGGGCAAGCGAGGGCATCGCACCACCCCCCAGCCGGATTCCTCGGGTTTCCGATGGAACTTTGGTTCGTCCAGGTCGGAGAAGCACGGGATTTCCCCGGATTCACGGAGTTCAATACTTGGGTCTTTACAACCGCCAGCTTTTCCTGGACTACGGTCCCAACATCCTGCGCGGGATCATCGAGGTTCATCCGCCGAAGCCGATAAAAAACGGCGCTTACACTATCTTGGTTCCCAAGGTCGACGCCGACGGCAACGACACCGCGGGAATCCGCCTCCCTGCCATTCGCGTTCCTCTGGCAACTTACACGGGTTGGAACCTGCAGCGGAAAGGATTGGCGGAAGACGAACTGTGCGGCTTGCTTGGCTCCTACATCCCCTTCGCGCGCACGCGCGCGGAAAGAGCGGAAAATGGCGACCCGCGCCCATCCGTTGAAGAACGGTACAAGGACCACGCCGATTACGTGCGCAAAATAGCCGGCGCGGTTCGCGTCCTGGTGGAAGAAAGACTACTCCTCCCCGAGGACGCTGAGCGCATCACTGACGAAGCAAGAAAGAATCCACACCCTCTTTTTCCAGCCCTTGACACACCAGCCGGACTACGTTAATCTTGACCTTAAATAGCGTCTGGACACCTTATCCAGAGTGGTGGAGGGATTGGCCCTTCGAAGCCACAGCAACCGGTCCCGTCAGCAGGATGGGATGCTGGTGCTAATTCCCACCCCGCCTCAGGCGGGGGAAGATAAGGTGAGGGTAAACCTCTTCTTATCAAAATGGGAAGAGGTTTTTTTTTGGCTATCGACCGATGAAAAAGGCCCATTTACCGCGTTGCGCTCGACCGACTCGCTACGACGTACTGCTTGAGTACGCCTCCGCTCGCCGGTTTCTCGCGCGCCTCGTAACTGGGACCTTTTTGCTCGGTCTCAGAATCTCATTTGATGGAGAAAGACGACGGTGCGTTTAACACCTGAGCAGATCGAGCGCTACAGCCGCCAAATTATGATCCCGGATCTTGGCGGCAGGGGACAGATCCGTCTCCGTCAGGGACGGGTCTTGGTCGTCGGAGCCGGAGGGTTAGGATGTCCGGCGGCGTTCTATCTGGCCGCGGCCGGGATCGGAAAGTTGGGTCTGGTGGACAGCGATCGCGTGGAGCTTTCCAACCTCCAGCGCCAGATCCTCCACTCGACGATGGACCTGGGTCGGGAAAAAGTGGAGTCGGCCAAGGAAAAACTGAACCGACTCAATCCGGAAGTGGAGGTCCTTACTTATGCCGTGCGTTTAGATGAAAAAACCGCGGCGGAGATCGTCATGCCCTATGATTTCATCATTGATGGGAGCGACAATTTTGCTACGAAATTCCTGGTCAACGACATTGGCGTGGCTCTGGGGAAACCGTTCTCCCACGCGGGGATTGTGCGACTCCAAGGTCAGATCATGACCGCGCTACCCGGCAAGAGCGCTTGTTACCGCTGTGTCTTCAAGGCCCCTCCCCCTCCAGGCGAGATTCTCAATTGCCAGCAGGCAGGCATCCTTGGGGCCATCGCCGGGACTATAGGTTCGATTCAGGCCACGGAGGCCATCAAATACTTCGCCGGAATGGAAGAGGATCTCTTAGTTGATCGCTTGCTTACATACGATGCCAAAACAATGAAGTTTCGTACGATTGAGGTGCGCAGAGATCCTCATTGCCGCGCCTGCGGCGAGAAGGCAAGGGGCAAGTTGAAGCTCGCCTCGACGGCTTAAAGAGAAAGGAAGAGCTATGAGCTTTGTCACAGGGCTTGAATGCAGAGAATGCGGCCAAGAGTATCCTAAGGAGCCACTGCACGTGTGCGAGACCTGCTTCGGTCCCCTGGAAATCGTGTACGATTATGATCGCATCAGGAAGGCGATCAGTCGGGAGAAGATTCTCTCGCGGGCTAAAAATCTCTGGCGCTATCGCGAGCTGTTGCCTATCGACGGGGAGCCACAGGCCGGACTCTATTCGGGGTTCACTCCCCTCATCCGCGCCCACAGGTTGGGGGCGGCCCTCGGAGTTAAGGAACTCTACCTCAAAGACGACTCGGTGAACCACCCTACTTTCTCGTACAAAGACCGGGTGGTATCCGTAGCGATCTCCAAGGCTATCGAGTTTGGCTTCGACACGGTCTCGTGCGCCTCCACCGGTAACCTGGCCAATGCGGTCGCCGCCCATGCTGCCAAGGCCGGCCTCGCCTGCTACGTTTTTATTCCCGACGGCTTGGAGCAGGGCAAAATTATTGGCTCTGCCATTTATGGCCCGCGCACCATTTCAATCAAGGGTAATTACGATGACGTCAACCGGCTGTGCAGCGAAATTGCCGACAAGTACGGCTGGGCCTTTGTCAACGTCAACCTCAGGCCCTATTACGCCGAGGGGGCTAAGACCCATGGCTTCGAGATCGCGGAGCAACTGGGATGGAAGCTCCCGCGTCATATCGTGGTTGCTTCCGCAGGGGGAACCATCCTCCCGAAACTCGCCAAGGCATTCAAGGAATTCAAGCGGGTGGGGCTGGTCGAAGACGGTGAGTGCAAAATTTACGCGGCGCAGGCAACCGGCTGCGCCCCAATGATTCAGGCACTGAAGAAAGGAACGGACCTGATCAGCCCAGTCAAGCCGAATACCATAGCGAGCTCGATTGCCATAGGCAATCCCGCTGACGGCTACTACGTCCTTCAGGCGGTACGGGAATCCGGAGGCGGGGGCGAGAGCGTGACCGACGAAGAGATCCTCGACGCCATCAAACTCCTGGCGCGCACCGAAGGGATCTTTACCGAGCCTGCGGGCGGAACCGAAGTGGCGGTGACAAAGAAACTAGTCCAGCAAGGAAAAATACCGCGCGATGAATCTATCGTCATCAGCATTACGGGCAATGGTTATAAAACGCTCGAGGTGGTCGCCGAGACCGTGGAGAAACCCTTCAGCATTCACGCGAGCCTTAAAAGCTTTGACGAGCTTTACCTGCAACTCACCCAGCCGTCCCCCGAAGAAGCGCTGGCCAGCGAAGGCTGAAAAGGCACCTTGAAAGGTTCCCTCGGAAGGTTTATAAAATAGGAATCCACAAGCATTTTAAGGAGGTTGGATTATGAAGGTGCAAGTTCGTGTGCCCACCCCCCTTCGCAAATTCACTAACGGGGCCGATGAGGTGAACGCTCAAGGGAACAACGTCCGTGCCCTGGTAGAGGACTTGGACCGGAATTTCCCGGGGATCAAGGAAAGAATCTGTGATGAAACCGGAAAGATCCGCAGGTTCGTCAACGTTTATGTCAACGGCGACGACATCCGCTTTCTGCAAAACCTGGAAACCGCCCTCAAGGAGGGGGACAATATATCGATCGTCCCAGCCATTGCAGGCGGGGTGTAGCGTCTCTTTCTCGTATGGTTAAGCCATTTCCTGTCCGTTGGGTAATCGCCGAAGACTCTACAGAACCGAAGGCTGTTAATTCGGTCCTGGATCTGGTCGGCGATACCCCTTTGTTGCAGATCCACAAGATAGCTCACGGGCTCTCTCCTGGCGTGCGGATCTTTGCCAAATTGGAAGGTCTTAATCCCGGGGGCTCGGTTAAGGATCGCCCGTCCCTGAAAATGGTCCAGGAAGGGATCCGGTCAGGAAAACTCAGTGAGGGGAAAACTATCATCGACTCCACATCGGGAAACACCGGAATCGCCCTGGCACTGATCGGGAGGGTGCTAGGTTATCCCGTGGAGCTGGTCATGCCTTCCAATGTTAGCACCGAGCGGAAACGTATCATTGCAGCCCTAGGCGCCAACATTGTTTTCAGCGATCCACTAGAAGGATCGGATGGGGCCATTCGCCTGTGCCGCAAAATCCTCGAAGAAAATCCCGAAAAATACTTCAAGCCAGACCAGTACTTCAATCCCATGAATACCCAGGCCCACTACGAAACCACCGGCCCAGAGATCTATCGTCAGACAAATCGGGAGGTCACGCATTTCATTGCGGGTATCGGCACCGGCGGCACCATCATGGGCACGGGCCGCTATCTTAAAGAAATGAACCCCCGGATCCGGGTGATTGCCGTCGAGCCGGACGACGCCCTCCACGGCCTCGAGGGCCTGAAACACATGGCGAGCTCCATTGTCCCGGGAATCTATCACGAGGAGGAGGTGGACGAGAAAATCGCCGTCTCTACGGAAGACGCCTATGCCATGGTTTATCGGCTCAGTCAGGAGGAAGGCGTTCTGGTGGGCCAGTCTGCCGGCGCCGCCATGTATGCCACGCTGCAAGTCGCCAGAAAGCTCAGGTCAGGCACCTTGGTGACGGTCTTCCCCGATTTTGGCGACAAATACCTCACCACCAATCTTTGGGTAGGATGGCGTGACAAAATGTCGGTCGGCAATTTGAATTTTTCCATTTGAATCGCTCAAAACGATGAAGCCCCCAAAGGAGAAAGTTTGCGAGAGAGTTTACCTGACCTTCCCCAAGGAGCTGGTCAAGGAACCAATCGTCTGCTTGCTGGCAAAGAAATTCGATATTCTTTTCAATATCCGAGGCTCGACGGTTACCGCGGACATGGGCCTAGTGGCCCTGGAGATCGACGGCGAACGCGGAGAAGTGGACAGGGCGATTCACTGGCTCAAACAAAAAGGAGTCATCGTCGAGCCAATCGAAAAGAATGTAATCGAGTGAATCCCTGTGGCGGACCCTTACTGGGTCGTGGCTGAGATCGAGAGGATTAATACTCCGCCTTCGTGAGCCGGACCTCCCAAGAGAAAATTCCCCCGATTGCGTATCCTTACCGTCGTATCCAGCAGGGGCTTCTCCCCTTCCTGCAAGCGCACTTTCAGCGAGACCCGATTATTGCGGTACTCCTGAGGCATCACCATGAGGGTACGGCCCCCTGGGATCTCGAAGACGGCGTTGCCATTCCAGGGAACTTTTTGGTTTTCCTCCTTGACCAAATGGTAAGAGCGATACTTGATCACCTCGAGCTGGTTTTTCATCTTGGAGAGCTTAGAATCAAAACCGTCGCTCTCATTGCTGGCAAGGATGGTCCCGATATTTAACTGGACTCCCTGCTGAGCTTTCTCAGCAGCCTCAAGGCTACCGCCCCAAAAAACCAACCAAAGACTAAAAAGAAGATTCAGCCGACGCGGGCTCACCAGAAGATTCATCCTCGTCTTCCTGATTCTCAAACAACCAGATTACCGTTGTTTTGGTCTTGGACTCGCGGAACACCGCGACATTAAAGCCATGACCATCAATGGAATCCACCGCACTGCCATTCCCTCGATTGGACCCCCAATGCCAACCGGCAAAGAACTGGTCCAAGGAAAACATAGCCAAGAGAGCAACAATCACCAGCGGAATCGCCCAGGCTAGTCTCTGGGGAACAAAAGCAAGACCCGCCCAATCCCAAAGACGCGCATACCACGGCCTTTCGGCAAATATCCTCCGACTCACCCCGTCCCAAAAGGGCTCAAAGGCAACTCCGGAGGCTTCCCCCTCGAGAACGCCCCTTAGGGAAACTTGGAGCCGCTCCCATTGCTCTTTCTCTCCAGAGCACGAAGGGCACCCCTCTACATGCATCCGAATCCGCTCCGTCTCGGAAGCACTGAGCTCTCCGTCCAACCATGCCCCGAGCGAATTCTTGACTGTTTTACAATCCGTTTTCATAGATAGGGTCCGAGCTTCTCCTGCAATTTCTTCCGGGCGTAATGGAGCCGGCTCATCACCGTCCCTTCGGAACACCCCAGGATGCGGCCGATATCTTTGTAAGAAAGACCCTCAATAGCCCTCATTACAATGACCGCTTTATGATCAGGAGTCAATTCGTTAATGGCTGCGAAGAGCCGTTGTTCGAGTTCCTTGCCCTGAAAATCAACATAGGGGTCCTTAGCAAATTCTGC
Source organism: Deltaproteobacteria bacterium (assembly GCA_016193465.1). Lineage (GTDB taxonomy): Bacteria > Desulfobacterota > Binatia > UBA9968 > UBA9968 > UBA9968. The sequence continues at coordinate 3,144 of JACPSE010000123.1, read as the reverse complement.
TCCTTCCCTTTTGTCTATCAGCTCGTCCATCGTCTCCCTGAACTCCGTAGGAGTCCGCTTCTGGCGCCTCTGGAAATCAATGGACAGATTCACCGCGATTCGGTAGAGCCACGTGTAAAAGGCGGATCCGCCCTTGAACCCTTTGATATTCCTGTATGCCCGGAAAAAAGCTTCCTGGGCTACTTCCATGGCATCCTCACGATGATTCAATATTCCCAGAACTACCATGAAAACCTTGCGATAATACCTTGCGACAAGCCCCTGGAAAGCAGCAGCGTCCCCCTCCTGACATCTCTGGACAAGCTCCCAGTCGCTAAGCTCCACAATAGCCCTTATTGTATTGGACGTTGAGGAACATATTTTATTCAAACGGGCAGTTACATTAGCAAAGCCTTGAATTTTCTGCCAGTTTCCCTAGAATGTCGTCAGTTCCCGTCATGTTCGGGCCAAGCCCGATATCCAGGTCTCCTATAGAAGGACTCGATGCTGGTTCAATGCCCCAGTTGTCATACTACTTACCGGGTCTCTGACAGCCTCATTACGACGGCCAACCCGACCTTCCGTTGTTCCCGCTGCAAACACACTTTTGTCCTGGGCTTAAAGACCGGGGTTAGTCCTGCCCGCGAGACAGCACCCCCAACCCCAACGCCGCCGCAACAAGAGGACGAGCCAGAGCTAAGCTTCTCTTTTCCGCGGCAAAAAAAGAGGGACGCAACCAAAGAACAAACCACCCTGGCCCCTTCTGAGCCTCCGCTGTCCGAACAAACCTCGGTGGAAAAGAGCACGGGCCCGGTCCAAGCCGAAACAGAAAAATTAGCAACTGATGAATCGTTTTCCTTCCCCGACGATGCGCCGGTCCCTACCACGGCAACAGAAGAGCCGCCGCCAAGACTCGAAAAGGCACAATCACCCCTTCGTGGCATGGAAACCGAGAAAGAAGATAACTGGTCCCTAAGCGCTCCTGGTCCGCAGGAGGAGTCCTTCACTATACCGGAGGAGAGCCGAACCCCACAGATGGCTAACGGCGCCGAACCCAGCCCTGAGTTCGAAGACGAATGGCCAGATTCCCTTCCGCTATTGTCAGAGGAACGGGAGCCCAATTCTGCCCTCGACCGCTATCGAGACCGGCCCCTGTCCGTTGTGCCTTACATTAGCCTGTTCGGCGTCCTTTTACTCATTTATTCCTTGTTCACTCTTATGTACCAGGCTCAGCCCAAAACCATCGAGGCCGCGATGAACACCATCCCCTGGCTGGGCCCGGCTGTTCTCAAGAACAATCACCTCAGGCATGGAATAACTCTGCAATCGCTCCGTCCGAGCTTTCAAACGATCCAGGGGAATCGCAAGGTCTTCGTCCTTTCCGGCATAGCGGTCAATCGCCATCCCATAAGCGTCCGTGAGGTCCGAGTCGAAGGACAAATCTTTGACGCGGAGGGGAAAGAGATGGATCACCAGATCATCTCGCTCGGAAACGCAATCTCCTCAAAAATCATAAGGGACCTGACGGCCCAGGAGATATCCATCCTGCAAAAGTTGAACCCGCAGAAGAGATTCGAGATTCCTCCTGATGAGTCTGCGGCTTTCGTGATCGTATTTTTGAAGCCTAGCGCAGAGGTCAAAAACTTTAGTTGTCGTGTCCTGTCAGCAGAGGCTGGAGTTTAAGGCGGGCCCTTTTTGGCTTTTTCTTTTTCCTGTCCCTCTTTCGGGGTAACGTCAATTTCGTCCGGTTCCCTAATGGATTTGCGAAAATTTCGTATCCCTTTACCGAGGCCCTCACCGAGCTCAGGAAGCTTACGACCGAAAAGGACCAGGATTATCAGCAGGATAAGCAGCAGTTCCCAAATTCCCAGGCCAAACATAACGACTCCGATGGTTGCATTCTAGCTCCCCTTCACCAGGCTTTGCAAGCGTACGTCCCTTCACCGCTTTCTATAAATACAGAGACGGCAGAAAGTCACTTGCCAGTTAAAACCCAGATGCCGTCCCAGGCACCAACGGGAGGATTTGCCGCAAAAACTCTTGCCCGTTCAGCCAAGATAGACGAGGGATTAATGGTAAGCTCACCCTTACTGTCAAGAGAAACAGCAAATATCGCCTCCTCCTTAGCCAGTTCTTCCCATATCACCGATGCGTCTGCGAACCGCATGGCGCGGTAGCACTTCAGTGCCTGTGCAAAACGTTGGGCACGTTCTATCTGCTGACGGGGTGCCTTCTCTAGCTCCACAAGAGGTTCGAAAACCGCCAGGGGCTCTTCCCTGCCTTTAACTTTGATCCAGTCTAGCTCCCGCATCAGGAACTCTTCCTTGGCTAGCTCGGCGGTCCTGGGACCCACAACGATCTGGCAGCCGTAGATGCCAGGCACGCTCTCAAGGCGAGAGGCCACATTCACGGTCTCGCCGACGGCTGTGTAGTTGTAGCGATTTTCGGTGCCCACGTTGCCCACCACAGCAGGTCCCGAATTCATGCCGATCTTGACGGAAAAGCTCCTCTCGCCTCTTGCCTCGGCAGCCTCTTTCTCTTGACGAATTCTAGCTGCCGCCGCCATCGCAGCTCGAATCGCGTTAACAGCATGCTTTGTATCCCCCACCGGTGCGCCCCAGATGGCCATCACTGCATCGCCAATAAATTTGTCCACATAGCCGTTGGTGGCTTCCGCCGCCTGAACGACATGGCTGAGGTACTGATTCACCATCCGCGTCAAGACTTCCGGCTCAACCTTGCCAGACAGCGCTGTAAAACCCGAAAGGTCTGCAAACATCACCGTCACCTCGCGCCGCTCGCCGCCGAGCTTAAGGGCAGATGCGTCGCTTGCCAGACGATCTACAATCATGGGTGAGAGATAGTGAGAGAAGGCATTCTGTATCCGCCGCCGTGTTCTCTCCTCAACGAGGTATCGCACGACATAGGCAATTACTGGGCCTATAACCAAAGCTCCGAGCGGGAGAGCGACTGGAATCCAGACATCGGCTGACAAGAAAACCGTTGCAGCGCCAAAGATCAAAATGGCGGTAACGAAGATAAAGGCCAAGGTTAACCACGGAGACAAAAACATTCCTAACGCCGCTCCCGAGGCTGCCGTCACGGTGGAGAGAGCTACGGTTACCAACGCTGGGACCGTTGACATCACTCGACCGTTGACAACAG
>JACPSE010000122.1 GCA_016193465.1 Deltaproteobacteria bacterium | reverse complement strand
TCGGACGGCCTCTATTGGCTGCTCCGGCGGCGTATTTTGAGGGAAGCCAGGCCCTTATGAAGAAAGATCCCCGCGTCTACCTGGCCCATATTCTGCGGTGATTTCCGGTGATTTCCGGGGACAGTATACTGCAATGCGAAGATAGCATACGGTTCCGAGGACCTAATCTCAGGACACCAGAGCGTCTCGGCCCGATCTTGGCTTTCCCAGGAAGTAGCCGTTCGGCGGTGAGCTCACGGTCGAACCGCACCTCATTTTTTTTGAGAGCCCTTTATTTCCTCGCCTCCGCTCCAACTCCTTACCTGTCACTTTCACGTTTTCGCAATTGCGAAAGTCCGATAATATCGTTCCGCTAAGCGACGGTACCCGTCTCAGGATTACGGCCCGTCACGATCTTGTGGTTGCTGAAATCCCTTGGTTTTAGATAGCCAGCCCTGTTATATTCGGTGGGAAGACTATCCTGATTGTCACTGAAATGGTTTAATGTCCTATCGGCTTTATGTTGACACGTCAGTCTTCGGTGCTCTTTTCGATGAGGAGGACCAGGAGCGGGTCAAACTCACCGGGACGATTCTTCGGAGGATAAGGCACACGCCCTTTGAGGCATTTATCGGAACACCAGTTTTGGAGGAGATCAGTATCGCGCCGCTGAGACTTCGAGTGGCGCTTGAAAGACAGGTTAAGAGTTTGTCTCCGACTCTTATCGAAGAAGGACCGGCATCGCTTAGGCTTGCAGAGGCGTACATGGCCGCCCGGCTTGTCCCTCCCCAGAAGCGGAACGACGCCAGGCACATTGCCCTTGCAACGGTCGCCGATCTTGACGCGGTTGTCTCTTGGAACTTCCGTGATATGGTCAACCTGAAGAAGAAGAGTATTGTTCACTCGGTCAATACTAAATTTGGCTATCGGCTGATTGACATCATTTCGCCGTTGGAGGTGCCGCGTGAATAAGAGGCGCCAGCGAAAAGAAAAATGGGACTATACCTCTTTGGAGTGGATCCATCAGGCCCGTGCTCAGATCTATGAGGCGGAAAAGAGACGACCGTTGACCAAGCTTACTCCCCGGTTATCGCCTGGGGCGGGGGCGCTCGCTCGCCGTCTAAAATTAAAGATGATCCGTTCCGCGGAGCTGCCTAAAAGGCGCAGCCAAACCGGATAGACTCCGGTGCCTCACCTGTAGTGGGTTTGGGGTTGTTGGGCATGACTATTGACTTGTGAACAAATCTCAGAACGAGTTTCAGGACCCGGCGACGCTACGACCTTCGATCTTGACCTTCATTAATTGGTAAGCCACCTGACTCTGGATCAGGCGATTGTAGGTTCGAGTCCTACCTCCTCAGCCATGGTCCCATCGTCTAGCGGTTAGGACACCGGCCTCTCACGTCGGTAACACGGGTTCGAGTCCCGTTGGGACCACCAACTGTTTCCAAAAGTGCGGCAGCTTTCGAGTCCACCCCTTTGAACATCCCACTGTTCTCCGATGACAACCATGAAGCTTGACTCGATCTGGACCCCTACCTTCGCCCTTCTCTGTTTGGCCCAGTTCCTGGGCTACGCGCCGCACCACATGCTCACGCCTACCTTTCCACTTTATGTGACTCATCTGGGCGGCTCGCCTTTCGTAGTCGGATTGGTCCTGGCCTCCTTCGCCGTGACCAGCGTTCTTTTCCGCCCCCTTATTGGCTACTGGGTAGACCGTTGGAACGAGGTGGGGGTGTTGGTCTCGGGCCTACTCTTCCAAGGCGCCAGCATACTCTTGTGCTTCATCCCGATGGTCGAGGCCACGATGCTCGCCAACGGTCTTAGAGGAATCGGTTGGGCCGGACTCAATACCGGGGGCTACTCCCTACTGGCTTTGAGCGCGCCCGTGGAGCGGCGAGGAGAGGCTTCGGGTTATTACAGCGGGGTGCAGGGCAGCGCCACCATTCTGCTTCCCGCGGTGGCGCTCTGGCTGATCGATGCCCCCTTGGGCGGCTTTAAAGTTGTGTTTGTCGCGGCCGCAGCGCTCGCCGTCATCGGCGCGGGCGTTGGCATGGCTCTGGGCCGCTACGCCCCTCGTGTCGGCCACTTGCCACAACCTGGCAGCCCGAGCTCGTGGTGGGTCGAAATCTTCAGCCTTCTGGAGCGAGAGGTTTTGCTGCCCTCCGCGCTACTCTTCTGTTTGCACGTTTCTCTTACCGCTGCCACCAGCTTTGTTGTCCTTTACGCCCGTGAAATCGGGATCGGCGGCCTCGGATCCTATTTCGTGGTGAGCGGGGCAACGAGCCTTCTCTCCAGGCCCCTGCTCGGCCGAGTCTCGGACAGGATCGGATGGGGCCGCTCCCTCGTGGCGGGCTTTACGCTGCAGACGGCAGCTTTGTGTTTGCTCGCCGTAGTCTCCAGCCTCGCAGAGCTACTGATCTCAGGGGTGCTCTATATGCTCGGCTCTGCTATCGGCACCTCGACAACACTGGCGCTCGCCATGGAACGAGCCAACCCTCAACGCCGAGGCAGAGCGATGGCGACGTTTTCCGTTGCGTTCCCCTTGAGTGGCGGTATCGGCGCGTTGTTGACCGGGAGCGCCGTAGAATTAGCGGGTTACTTCTGGATGTACTTGATCGTAGCCGGGCTCGGGACTTTGGGACTAGTGCTTACGCTTGCGAGCTGGTCTAACCTCAAGTAGGGGGGCTGAAAAAACTCTCTCATAAAATAATCGGCACCCGCCTCAAAAACCACAACCTCAGGGAGGGATGCGTCTTGAGCGGCGATGTAGTGGTTAGCAACGCAGTTATCATTCCCATTACGGAGAGAGGCCGGATACTACAACCAGGATATGTCACGGTTAAGGACGGGGTAATCACCGGAGTAGGCCAAGGTTCTCCTCCGCAAGTTGGAAACGCCTGCTCCATCGACGCTGGCGGGCGCGTGCTTATGCCCGGTTTGGTTAACGCGCACACCCATCTCTATCAAGTATTATTGCGTGCCGTATGGGAGGACCTGCCGCTCTTTCCCTGGTTAAAACGCATCTATGGCGTGGCCGAGGTTCTGCGTCCCAGCCACCTGTATGCCGGGAGTCTTTTGGGCTGCCTGGAAGCCATTAAGGGAGGGGTAACAACCGTCTGTGAACATAATTTCCTCAACCCTCACGCGGATTGTGCGAGTGAAAGCGTCCGTGCGATTCGGGAATCCCGGCTGCGCGCGGTCTTTGCCAGAACGATTATGGATGCCGGAGAAGTTGTTCCGCATTGCGTAAGAGAAAAGCCTGACCAAGCCTTCCGGCTTATCGAGCGGCTATTGGCCGAACAAAGAAATATTTCGGAAGATGATGCTGAGAATCGCATATCGTTTATGACGGGCCCGAATACACCGCCCATCAACACCACACCGGAGCTGCTGAAAGAAATCCGAGACTTTGCAAATCGTAATTCCATAGGGATCAGTGCGCACGTTGCCGAATCTTCGTCGGTGGTGGAGTTCGTACGTCAGCAGCATGGAAGAACCGGCGTAGTGGAGTACTTGCAGGAGTTTGGAATTCCAGGAGCAGACGCGGTTTTTGCCCACTGCGTACACCTATCCGAAGGAGAAATTCAAATCCTTAACAGTACAGGCACGTCGGTGTCACACAATCCGGTCAGCAATATGATGCTGGGGGATGGCATCGCGCCGGTTGTGGAAATGTTAAGAGCCGGAGTGAATGTCGCTCTTGGCACCGACGGTGCTGCGAGCAATCATTCCCAGGATCTGTTTGAAACCATGAAAGTCGCATCCCTACTGCAAAAGGTGCATCATCGGGATCCGGGCGTTATCGATCCCTACACGGTATTGAGAATGGCAACTTTCGGCGGCGCCCAAGCGCTGGGGTTAGGGGAAGTTTGCGGAACAGTCGAAGTCGGGAAAAAGGCGGATCTCATCCTCGTGGATTTAGAATCGGCTCATAGTCAGCCCATCAACGACCTTTTCAGTCAGATGGTTCACTGCGCCAAGTCCGGCGATGTATCCACCGTCATGGTGAATGGCCGGGTGCTCATGGAAGATCGCAACGCCCTGTTTTTAGATGAGCCGCAAGTGATTCGAAGCGCCCAGGAGGCCGGGCGTGAGCTAATGCGGCGGATAGAGTCGCGTCCTTCTGGATAAACCTGCATGCCGGCCAGAGGCAGGGCTGGACATTTCCCCGGCCTTGGGGTATGGAGAGCTTTAAATTACCTGAGAGAAAGAGAGGGTCTAACAAATATGAATGCGTCTCGTTTTGCGCGTCAGTCGTTGCTGGCGCTATGTCTGTGTGTGATCGCCGCCAGTGTTTTCGCACAGGCGCAGCCGGCGAAAGAGCAATACCAGCCGGAGGTCGGCCAGGAAGGCAAGGATGTGGTATGGGTGCCGACGCCGCAGGCGCTGGTGGAGAAGATGCTCGACATGGCGAAGGTCACGCCGAAAGATTACGTGATTGACCTCGGCTCGGGCGACGGGCGCACGGTCATCACCGCCGCGAAGCGCGGCGCCCGCGCGCTCGGCATCGAGTACAACCCGGACATGGTCGAGCTGTCGAAGCGCAATGCCGCCAATGAAGGCATCAGCAACAAAACCACTTTCGTTAAAGCCGACCTGTTCGAGAGCGATTTCTCCGAGGCTACTGTGATTACCATGTTTCTGCTGCCGGAAATAAACCTCAAGCT
>JACPSE010000120.1 GCA_016193465.1 Deltaproteobacteria bacterium | reverse complement strand
CTTCCATAGACAAAAAAAGACCCCCGAGGGTTACCTGGGGGGTCTTGGAACGTAAGCAGTTGTTTTCTTTTTGTCGGTCATAGAACCTTTCCCAATCTCACAGGACTGGTTTAAAAGGCTGAGACTCTTATATGCTTCTATCAGAGCAAAGTCAAGAATTAATTTGCTTCCAATCTCTCAACTCTCTCCTCCAATCGCTTCATCTGCTCTTTCATTACCTTCATTTCGATATCTAATGTTTCGTGGAGCTTTATGAATCCGTCAACATGACGGTAGATCTGATCGAAGCCGGTCCGCATCTCATCCCGCAAGTCATTCAGTTCGGTACGCAGTTCCTGGTGGCCTAGCTTAACCTCTGACCGTAGGAGGCTGATACTCCTTGCCAGGGTGCTGAAGGAGTGCCCGGAGTTTCCTGTCTTTTTCTTCTTCGGCATCTACGGCTTTCTCATCGGAACGGTCCGGATATTATTCTTTAACCAAACATCTGGCAAGCACTTTTTTAGGTCTGTTTTTTGCCCCGACCTCATCACCGAAAAGCTTGAAATGGATGACCCCTTTACAGAATAAAGTAAAAGCAACACCTGGAGTCAGGATGCCGAACAGCTTTAATAGATCAGGTCGCCGATTCGTTCCCAGCGCACCCAGCGGTCCGTGCCGTCCCAGGACCAATAAATCACAAAGGCCCTACCCTTAATATCGTTGAGGTTTACGAACCCCCAGTACCGGCTATCGTAGCTTCGGTCACGGTTATCGCCCATGACAAAAATATGGTTCTCCGGAACACTTCTGGGACCGTAATCGTCGCGAATGTTAAAGGCTCCCCGCTCCGGCGGATCGCCTTCGAAATGGGCATGGGGATCTTCCAGCGGCTTGCCGTTGACATAGACCTTCTTGTCGCGGATCTCCACCGCATCTCCCTCAATACCGATAACCCGCTTAATAAAGTCCTTAGAGCGGTCTTCGGGAAATATAAAGACCACCACATCTCCCCGCTGCGGCTTTTTGAAGTGGAGCAGATAAGTGTCCCAAAAAGGACTGCGAATTCCGTAGCTCAATTTGTTGACCAGAATGTGGTCTCCGACCTGAAGCGTAGGGATCATAGAGCCGGACGGGATCTTGAATGCCTGGACGATAAAGCTGCGAATAAAAAGCGCCAGGAGCAGAGCGAAAACGATCGACTCGGCATATTCACGAAACGCCGATTTGCTTTTCTTGCCCTCTCGCGCAACAGCAGCAGAATCTTCTCTTACATCGTTGGAAGACATACGCGAAGTCCTCTTTTTCTAATTCTTATCTCACACCTTCAAAACGACCAGGAAGGCCTCCTGGGGAATTTCGACCCTTCCCACCTGCTTCATTCGCTTTTTTCCCTCTTTTTGCTTCTCCAGGAGCTTGCGCTTGCGCGTGATATCCCCGCCGTAGCACTTCGCGGTCACGTTTTTCCTGAGCGCTTTAACGTTCTCGCGTGCTATGACTCGGCTGCCCACGGCCGCCTGGATCGCAACCTCGAAGAGTTGCCGTGGAATCAGTTCGCGCATGCGCTGGGCCAGATCGCGCCCGCGTTGGTACGCCTTCTCCCGGTGGATGATCATCGACATGGCATCCACCACCTCCCCGTTGATCCGAATATCCAATTTTACCAAATCGGACGCCCGGTATCCTGCCACCTCATAGTCCATCGAGGCATATCCCCGACTCACCGACTTCAATCGATCATAGAAATCCACAACAACCTCGTTGAGCGGCAACTCGTAAGCAAGCGCCACTCTGTTAGGCCCCAGGTAGCGGATCTCTTTTTGAATCCCCCTTTTCTCCTCGCAGAGCTTCAGCACACCCCCCAAGCATTGCTGCGGCAGGTGGATAGTCGCCAGGATCACGGGCTCTTCGATCTGATCCATATCAGATTCTGCCGGCAGTTTCACGGGGTTGTCAATCAGGAGAGTTTTGCCAGCATGGGTGAAAACCTTGTAAACCACGGTCGGGGCTGTGGTAATCAGGCTGAGACTAAACTCGCGCTCCAGTCTTTCGCGCACAATATCAAGATGGAGCAACCCCAAGAAACCGCAGCGAAAACCGAACCCCAGGGCTTGGGAACTCTCAGGCTCGAACGTGAAGGAGGAATCGTTGAGACTTAACTTCTCCAAGGCCTCTCTGAGGGCCTGGTACTGCCCGGCGTCCCCCGGATAGAGGCCGCTAAAGACCATGGGCTTCATGGCCTTGAAGCCCGGCAGCGGGCAATTCGCAGGACGGCCGTCCGTGGTAATCGTATCCCCGATTCGGGTCTCGCGGATCTCTTTGATCCCGGCCATCAGGAAGCCAACCTCACCAGCGCCGATTTGCCCGACCTCAGAAGGACCGGGAGAAAAGATTCCAAGCCCGGTGACTTCAAAGACCTTATCGCTCGACATCATACGGACGCGCATGCCCTTGCGTACGACTCCGTCAAACAGCCGTATCATCACGACCGCGCCGTGGTACGGGTCGAACCAACTGTCAAAGATCAAAGCGCGCAAAGGCTTGTCAACGCTCCCCTGGGGTGGCGGGAAATGCTTCACGATCCCCTCGAGGAGCGCCTCGGTCCCAATTCCCTCTTTGGCGCTGGCCAGGATCGCTTCTGAAGCGTCCAGGCCGATGATGTCCTCGATTTCCTTTCGAACGCGTTCGGGGTCCGCGCTGGGGAGGTCGATCTTATTGATCACCGGCAGAATGGACAGACCGTGATCCAACGCGAGATGCACATTGGCTACGGTTTGGGCCTCGACGCCCTGGACCGCATCCACCACCAGCACCGCCCCTTCGCAGGCCGCCAGGCTGCGCGAGACCTCGTAGGTGAAATCCACATGACCCGGAGTGTCGATCAGGTTCAGGATATATTCCACGCCGCTCTTAGATTGGTAGCGCAGCCGGACCGGGCTGGCCTTGATCGTGATCCCACGCTCCCGCTCCAAATCCATGCTATCCAGGAATTGATCCGTTCGTTCCCGCTCGCTCACGGCGCCCGTGTATTCCAGAAGGCGGTCGGCCAAAGTGGATTTGCCATGATCGATATGGGCGATGATCGAAAAGTTCCTGATGTGCTCCATTTCATTCCATTCTCGACCGGCGATAATATTCAATCGTTTTCTCCAGGCCTTCGCTTAGCGTGGTCTGAGAAGACCATCCCAGCTTCTCTCGGGCGCGCGCAATATCCAGAGAACTCCGCCGCTGTTCTCCGGCCTTGGCAGGGCCATAGATGGCGGTTACCTCCGATCCCATCTTCTCGCGGAGCAGTCCGAACAGAGCCGCAACATCCGTCTCGCGACCCGTACCGATGTTCAAGGCGCCGGTGCAGGGCGATTCCAAGACCGAGAGATTGGCGGCGACCACGTCCCCAACGTATACGTAGTCTCTGGTCTGCTTCCCATCGCCGTTGATGGTTGGAGATCTTCCTTCCAGCAGGTGGTGAATAAAAATCGCCACGACCCCGGCCTCTCCGTCGCTTCTCTGCCTGGGTCCGTAGACGTTGGCATAACGTAAGGAAACAGATGGCATGCCAAAGGCTGCCTGATAATAGTTGAGGTAGCGCTCGCCGGCGAGCTTACTTGCGCCGTAAGGACTCAGAGGGCGCTTGGGATGTCTCTCAGGCGCTGGAAAAGTTTCTTGTTCTCCGTAGATAGCCCCCCCCGATGAAGCGTATATGACTTTCTTAACGCACAAGTGTTTACATCCCTCCAGCAGATGAATCAGTCCCAGAATGTTGATTCGGGCGTCCAACTGAGGATCCGCCACAGAGCGGCGAACATCCATTTGGGCCGCGTGATGGTTGATAACGTCCGGAGAAATCTCAGCGAGCAGGACCGGGAGCGCAGGATCCAGGATATCCATTGGGTGAAAAACGGCCTGGGGGTTCAAATTCCGCCTGTCGCCGGTTGAGAGATTGTCGATGATGAAAACCTGATGGCGGCGGGCAATGTAGGCGTCCACAATGTGGGAACCGATAAAGCCCGCCCCTCCGGTTACAATTATCCTCATACCAGTCAACCGAGCAACCGCTGCGAAAAATATTGAATGGTCTTGGTTAAACCGGCTTCCAGTAGGACTTCCGGCTCCCAGCCTAAGAGCTCGCGCGCCTTGGAGATGTCTGGCTGGCGCACCTGGGGGTCATCCTGGGGCAGAGGCTTATAGACGATCGGGCTCTTCGACCCGGTAAGCTCCAGGATCTTTTTGGCAAATTCCAGGACAGTGATTTCATGGGGATTGCCCAGGTTCATCGGAAGGTGGTAATCGCATTCCAGCAGCCGGTGAATCCCCCGGACAAGATCATCAATGTAAAGAAAACTCCTGGTTTGCTTCCCCTCCCCATACACCGTAAGCCCCTCTCCCGTCAACGCCTGGGTAATGAAGTTCGGTACTACTCGTCCATCTTTCATGCGCATCCGCGGGCCATAGGTATTGAATATCCGCACGATGCGGGTATTGAGCCCGTGGTAGCGGTGATAGGCCATGGTCATGGCCTCCGCGAATCTCTTCGCCTCATCGTACACGCCGCGCGGGCCCACCGGATTGACATTTCCCCAGTAGTCCTCCCGTTGCGGCTTGACCAGCGGGTCGCCGTAAACCTCCGAAGTAGAGGCGAGAAAAAAGAGCGCGTTTTTTGCCTTGGCCAACCCTAGAGCGTTGTGAGTTCCCAGCGAGCCTACCTTGAGGGTGGGAATCGGCAGTTCTAAGTAATCCACCGGACTGGCCGGCGAGGCAAAATGGAGGACCATATCAACGGGCCCATCCACGTTGATAAAGCGAGTCACGTTATGATCTATGAAGCTAAAGCGGCTGTGGGACGAAAAGGGAGAAACGTTTTCTCGACTGCCGGTTAAGAAATTATCGACGCACATGACCTCATGCCCGCGATCGAGAAAGCTCTCACAGAGATGCGATCCGATAAAACCCGCGCCGCCGGTAATCACCACCCTAGCCATCTTTTCTCCCGATAGAGTAGCAGGTAAAACCCAGCTTTCTGAGCTCTTCCGGATCGAAGACGTTCCTGCCATCAAATATTACCGGCTGTTTCAGCAGCTCTTTAATATATTGGAAATTGGGTCGGCGAAACTCGTTCCATTCCGTGAGCACCAGAAGCGCGTCAGCCTGTTTCAAGGCGTCATAGTTGCGCTGGTGATAACGGATACGGTCAGAGAAAATCTTCCTGGCCTCTTCCGTTGCCTCGGGGTCGTAAGCCTGGATGCCCGCCCCTGCTTTGAGAAGAGACTCGATCACGGTAATGGAGGGCGCTTCTCTCATGTCGTCGGTACGGGGCTTGAAGGAAAGACCCCACACCGCAAAGGTACGCCCGGAAAGGTCACGGCCGAAGTGGCGCATCACCTTTTCCACCAAAATTCCTTTTTGTCGCTCGTTGACCTGCTCCACGGCCCGGAGCAGAGCCAATTCAAGTCCTGGCTCGCCCATAGCGATCATGGCCCGAATGTCCTTGGGAAAACAGGAACCGCCGTAGCCAACCCCCGGAAAAATAAAATGGGGGCCGATGCGACGGTCGAGCCCGATGGCCCGCCGAACCTCGCCAATATCAGCACCGAACTTCTCGCACAGATTGGCGACCTCATTAATATAGGATATCTTCATGGCAAGCATGGCATTGGCTGCGTATTTGCTCATCTCCGCGCTGCGAGTATCCATGACGAGAATCGGATTGCCGGTTCGGACAAAGGGTTCGTAGAGCTCCTTCAAGAGATCGATGGCTTCGGGATCGTCGCCTCCAAGGATTACTCGGTCCGGTTTCATAAAATCCTCGACCGCCGCGCCTTCCTTCAAAAATTCCGGATTGACCACCACGGCGAAGGGATAGGTCGTGCTACCGGCCAAAACGTTTTTTATTTGGTCTGCCATCCCTACGGGCGCGGTACTTTTGTTGACAATGACTTTATAGCCGTTGATGGCCGACCCGACGGCCCTCGCAGTCGACAGGAGCTGTTCGATGTTTGCCTTCCCATCCACACTCTGCGGGGTGCCCACGGCTATGAATACGATGGAGGACTCGGCCACCGCTGTTTGCAGGTTCGTGGTAAAAACAAGTCTCTGTTCTTTCAGGTTGCGTTGCACCAGCTCCCCTAGCCCTGGCTCGTAAATAGGGACCCTCCCTGCGCTCAGCATGGAAATCTTGCTTTCGTCGATATCAACGCAGATGACATCATTGCCGCTTTCTGCAAAGCAAGTCCCCGCTACCAAGCCCACGTATCCTGTCCCGATAACCGCGAGATTCACCCCGGAGTTCCTCCGTCCAGGATCTCCTTAATGACGTAGATGGGTTTGTTCTGCGACTCGTGATAAGTACGTGCCAGCATCTCGCCAAGGAGACCCATCGTGATGAACTGAAACCCAATGAAGATCAAAAGCACGGCGAGCAGGAGGAGCGGACGGCCGCCGATCTCATATTGATAGACAATCTTCTGGATCGTGAGGTAGCCACCGAGGAGAAAGCCAACTCCTCCGCTGATTAGCCCAACAAGCCCGAAAACGTGTAGGGGACGCGTCGCATAGCTAAGCAAGAACTTTACCGTCAGGAGGTCCAGGATTACGCGAAAAGTGCGGGCAATCCCATACTTCGATTGTCCCGATTGACGCGGCCGGTGGTGGACTTTGATCTCCGCGATCCTCGCCCCCCGCTCGTATGCCATGGCAGGAATAAAACGGTGCATCTCTCCGTAGAGTTTAAGCTCCTTGGCGACCTCGCGCCTGATCGCTTTCAGGGTACAACCGTAATCGTGCAGTTGGACCCGTGTCATCCAAGAGATAACGCCGTTGGCTATAAGCGAAGGGAGCTGCCGACTCCAAAAGGGATCACGACGCGGAGAGCGCCAGCCATTGACCAGATCGAACCCTTCATCGAGTTTTTCAAGTAGGGCCGGAATATCTTCGGGGTCGTTCTGACCATCGCCGTCCAGCGCCACAATAATCTCACCCTGGGCATAGGCCAAACCGGCGGCGATCGCCGCCGTCTGTCCGAAGTTGCGCTTGAAGCGAAGCACCTTAATGCCGGGTTCCGTTTTACGCAGACGGCAAAGAACAACATAGGTCCCGTCGGTGCTGCCGTCGTCTACAATGATGACTTCATAACTTTTGCCCGAAGGGCCAAGCACTGAGCGAATCTCGTGGGTCAGAGGTTCCAGGCTTTCTTCCTCATTGTAAACCGGAACGATAATAGATAGGTCCATGGCCCCTACGTGTGGAAGTTCGTGAGATCGGTGAAGCGCCGGTACCTCTCTTCAATCTCGGCTAGCGAAAGATTGGTCAGTCTCTTCAGCCCGAAATCCTCTACGGTGAAGGAGGCAACTACACTCCCGTATACGATGGCCCGCCGCAGGCCGCTTTGGCTATGGTCCCTGGAACGCGCCAGGTGGCCTAAAAAACCCCCCGCGAAAGAATCCCCTGCGCCGGTCGGATCGAACACCTCCTCAAGAGGATAGGCCGGGGTCGCAAACATCGAGGAGTCCGAGAACTGAAGAACACCGTACTCTCCGCGCTTGATCAGCACCACCTTAGGTCCCATCTTCAATATGGCGCGAGCCGCACGCACGATATTGTGTTCCCCGCTCAGAAGTCTCGCCTCTGAGTCGTTGATGATCAACATCCCTATTTTCCCCATCACCCTTCGGAGCTCATCGCCGCTGCCTTGAATCCAGTGATCCATGGTATCGCATGCCACCAGGCGGATCCGCCTGAGCTGATTCAAGACCTCCATCTGCATGACCGGATCGATATTGCCAAGAAAGACATATTCCGCGTCTCTGTAGGATTCAGGGAGCCGAGGACGAAAGCCGGCGAGGACATTGAGATGAAGCTCCACCGTGTCCCGCACATTCAGATCCTCATGGTAGCGGCCGCGCCAATGAAAGGTTTCTCCATTTTCCCTCCTAAGGCCCTCAAGGTCCACTCCGTGTCTGGAAAAGATGGCCAAATGCTCTTCGGGAAAGTCCTCCCCGATAACCCCCACGATCTTCACGGGAGAAAAAAAACTTGCCGCCACCGCAAAATAGGAGGCCGATCCCCCCAGGACGCGCTCGGCAAATCCGGATGGGGTTTCGATGGAATCAAATGCGACCGTGCCAACTACCACGACGCTCATAGGTACTTTCCAATAATCAGTTGCAATTCCTTGCGCCTTATTTTTGGGATCTTCCCCCTCTCCGTAATAATAGCGTCCTTTAAAGCTGTGGCACAGCCACAGGAACGGTCATCAGAGAGATGGCTCGCCGTCCTGCGGATAATCCGTTGGGCGATCTCGACATTCTGCTCAAGGACGGCCAGCACCTGCTCGATCTCCACGTCTGTGGCCTTTTGGCTCCAGCAGTCATAGTCTGTAGCCAGGGCTAACGTGCTGAAACAGATCTCCGCCTCGCGCGCCAGTTTGGCTTCTTGGAGGTTGGTCATGCCGATCACGTGAGCACCCCAACTTCTGTAAAGCAGCGACTCCGCCCGGGTGGAAAACTGGGGCCCCTCCATGCAGAGATAAGTGCCCTTGGCATGGACTCTAGCTCCCACCTCTTCCGCCGCGCGGGCCAGTTCGTCACACAGAACGGCGCAAAAAGGATCCGCAAAACCTACGTGGGCCACAATTCCCCTGCCGAAAAATGTGCTTGGCCTCCGGGTCGTGCGATCTATGAACTGATCGGGAATCACCACGTGGCCCGGGGCAATCTCTTCCCGAAGACTCCCAACGGCGCTGACCGAGATGATCCGCCCCACGCCTAATTTCTTCATGCCGTAAATGTTGGCGCGGAAATTCACCTCCGTAGGGAGCCATCGATGTCCTTTGCCGTGGCGTGGCAAAAAAACCAACTCCGTCTCATCGAGGATTCCCCTTACGTAAGCGTCCGAAGGTTTTCCGAAGGGGGTCTCTACCCGAACTTCGCTGATCTTTTCCAGCCCCTCCATCTGGTAGAGGCCGCTCCCGCCAATGACCCCGACGATCTTTTGCCCCTTTCCCACTCGACCTCCTTACGAGTGAGCGGTGAGGAGTGAGGAGTGAGAAGCGACTTCCATCCCCGACTGCTCACTGCTCGCTGTCTCACTACTCACTGCGCCTAGTAACTGCCCGCAGGCGGCCTGGATGTCGTCTCCTCGGGCTTCTCGGACATTAACCTGGTGTCCCAGGGAGCGCAGGGCGTTTTGAAACTGCAAGAGCTCTTCCGGGCCTGGCCGCCGGTAGGAACTACCCGGGTGCGGATTGAAAGGAATCAAGTTGATCTTGGCGCGGATGCCGTTCAAGAGCCCGGAAAGGCGCCGGGCATCTTCAGCGGAGTGGTTGATCCCTTGAAGCATTACATACTCAAAGGTAATCCTCCTTCGCTTGGGCAGTGGCAAGGATCGGCAGCAATCCATCAGCTCGGCCAAGGGGTATTTCCGGTTCACCGGCATCAACTGGGACCTGATCTCGTCCGTTGTCGCGTGGAGAGATATCGCGAGATTCACGTGCGTCTCGGCAATCAGCTTCTTTATCTGGGGCACCAGGCCCACAGTCGAAAGGGTTATCCTGCGGGGAGATATGCCGATACCCCAGTCGGCGTCGCTCATGATCCGCACTGCTTTCACCGTTTGGCGATAATTTGCTAGCGGCTCCCCCATGCCCATGAGAACCGCGTGTGTTATCCTCATATCAGCCGGAAGCGATCTCCTGACTTCCAGGATCTGCTCCACGATTTCACTCGCGCTGAGGTTTCTCTTTAATCCCATTAGCGCGGTGGCGCAAAAGGCGCAGCCGAAACCGCATCCTGCCTGTGTAGATACGCAGAGGGTGAGGCGCTTCGCTTCAGGGATAAGAACGCTTTCAATGCTGACAGCGTCGGCGAGCTCGAAGAGAAACTTTATCGTGCCGTCTCGGGAGCAAGAGCGTTGCAGCGTTTTTAGTCTGCCGATTGAGTATTCTCTCTCGAGATCGGCGCGAAGCCCGCTCGAAAGATTGGTCATCTCCGCAAACGACCCGGCGCCTTTCTGAAAGAGCCACTTCTGGATCTGCTTCACCCGGTAAGGCGCTTCCCGACGCGCGCCCAGCCAATCCTCTAGCTCCTGCGAATCCAGATCCTTAATGTTAGACTTCATAGCTAGGCATCAGGCGTCAGGCACAGGCTTGGGTTCTTCCTCTCACCTTCAGCCTCTCGCCTCCTGCCTTCCACCTTCCCTGTGGATCTCGTCAGGCTTAAAGAAAAAAGCAATTTCCCAGGCCGCGGTCTCCGGCGCGTCCGAGCCGTGGACAGCGTTTTTTTCCACGTCTTTCCCCCACTCACGCCGGATAGTGCCGGCGGCGGCTTTGGCAGGGTCCGTTGCACCCATGATTTCGCGGTTCCTGGAGATGGCACCCTCCCCTTCCAGGACAGAGACCAAGATGGGCCCTGAAGACATATACTCTGTCAGGCCGGCAAAAAAGGGCCGTTCCCTGTGAACCGCATAGAAAGCCCGGGCCTGATCCGGACTCAGGTGGAGAAGTTTTACCGCGACGAGCTTGAGCCCGGCGGCTTCGAAACGCTTCAAAATCTCCCCGATCAGTCCCCTGGCGACCGCATCCGGCTTGATGATAGAAAGGGTCCTTTCAACCATAAGAATTCGTTGTTCGTGTTCGTGGCTCGTTTTCGTTCAACGAGCACGATAAGCGAGCACGGCTTTTAGCCTCCCTGAAGCGTCTCCTGCATCGTCTGGCCAATGAGCGCCGGCGATGGCGCGACCCGCACGCCAGCGCCCTCTAGGGCAGCGATCTTTTCCTGCGCAGTTCCCTTGCCTCCAGCGATAATGGCTCCGGCGTGACCCATGCGTTTTCCCGGAGGGGCGGTCTGTCCCACAATGAAGCCCACGACCGGCTTGCGCACGTGGGCTTTGATCCACACCGCTGTTTGTTCCTCCGCGTTGCCGCCAATCTCGCCAATCATTACCACCGCCTTGGTCTCCGGGTCTTTATTGAAGAGGTCCACTACATCCACGAAATCGAGCCCATGCACCGGGTCCCCCCCAATCCCAACACAGCTCGACTGACCCAGGCCCAATCGAGTCAGTTGATCCACCGCCTCGTAAGTAAGTGTTCCGCTACGCGACACTACGCCGATGGCGCCCCGTCGAAAGATATGTCCCGGCATTATTCCAATTTTACACTCCCCCGGGGTAATCACGCCAGGGCAGTTGGGACCGAGCAGGCGAGATTGCTTTCCCTCCAAATATCTCTTAACGCGAACCATGTCCATCACCGGCACCCCTTCAGTGATACAGACAATCAACTCGATGCCGGCGTCGGCCGCTTCCATAATGGCATCCGTCGCAAATGGCGGCGGCACATAGATCACGCTCGCATTAGCCCCGGTTGCGGCAACAGCCTTTGCTACCGTGTCGAAAATCGGAACGCCCTCAAAAAAGCTGCCGCCTTTTCCCGGCGTCACCCCGGCCACCATCTGCGTGCCATATTCCTTGCAGGCGCGGGTATGAAACTGCCCGGTTGAGCCAGTGATCCCCTGAGTGAGAACGCGCGTGTCTTTGTTAACGAGTATCGCCATTGCTTGAAACCAGGCACTAGGCAGTAGGCAGTAGGCAGCAGGAAAAACTAAACGTTCTCATGGCGTGTTTTCTTACTATTGCCTGTTGCCTAATGCCTAATGCCTTCTGTGACTGCCCTTACTATCTTCTCTGCCGCTTCCGCCATCGTCTCCGCCGGGATAATGGAAAGGCCGGACTCCGAAAGGATCTTTTTTCCAAGATCCACGTTGGTTCCCTGCAGCCGGACCACCAAGGGGACAGCAACCCGCATCTCACGCGCCGCCTCCACGACTCCTTGGGCGATCACATCGCACCTCATGATCCCGCCGAAGATGTTCACCAGGACCGCTTCTACGTGTTTGTCGGCAAGGAGGATCTTGAACGCCTCAGTGACTGTATCTTTAGTGGCGCCACCGCCCACGTCGAGAAAATTGGCCGGCTCTCCGCCGTAAAGCTTGATGATATCCATCGTTGCCATTGCGAGCCCCGCGCCGTTTACCATGCAGCCGATATTTCCCTCCAGCGATATGTAAGAGAGCCCCAGTTGGGATGCCTCGAATTCTCTCGCGTCCTCTTCATGCAGGTCCCTTAAAGCTGCGATCTCGGTCTGACGAAACAGGGCATTATTGTCAAAGTTCATCTTGGCATCTAAGGCGATGAGCTTTCCCTCACGGGTCAACAACAGCGGATTGATTTCTACCAGGGAGCAGTCCAGCTCGACAAAAGCACGATACAACCCCTGCATTATAGAAGCCAGGGCGTTCGCGTGTTCGTTGGCAAGCTGGAGACCATACGCCAGCCTGCGGCACTGAAAAGGGAGCAGGCCAACGGCGGGGTCGATAGTCTCTCTGAGGATCCGTTCAGGATTTTTCCGGGCCACCTCTTCGATTTCCACTCCCCCCTCTGATGAGGCGATCACAGATACCCTACAGAGGGCGCGGTCCAGGACCATTCCCAAATAAAACTCACGATCAATATTTAACCTCTCCTCGACCAGGATTCGTCTCACCTCCCGACCCTGCGGGCCTGTCTGATGCGTCACCAGTTTGCTGCCGATCATCTCGCCGGCCTTTTTTTCCACCTCCTCAAGGTTTCCCGCCAACTTGACCCCCCCAGCCTTCCCCCGTCCACCTGCATGGATCTGCGCCTTGAGAACGCATGATCCTCCCAGCTTTGCGGCTGAGGTTTTCGCCTCTTGAGGCGTTGCCGCGATCTGACCTTGTGGAACTGGAATGCCAAAACGCTTCAGGATCTCTTTCGCCTGGTATTCGTGAATGTTCATTGAGATTGAGACTCGAACAAAATAAGACCCTAAGACTAATACATCAGCCTCAGGGTCTCAAGATCTGAATCCGTTGGGGGTTAGGAGCTTGCAAGGACTTTGTCCATGGCCTGGATCAGTTCCTTGACATGTCCCAGAGATTCCTCAAAAGCCTTTTTCTCGCGGGGACTGAGCTCGATTTCGATTATCTTTTCAATACCCCCGGCGCCGATCATCACAGGGACCCCGAAATAACAGCCCTGGACCCCGTACTCTCCCTCCAGATAAGCAGCGCAGGGCAGGATCTCTTTCTTGTCCATCAAGTAAGACTGTGCCATCCGGATCGCAGCCGAGGCCGGAGAGTAAAACGCGGAGCCAGTCTTCAGCAGGGAAACGATCTCGCCGCCGGCGTTGCGGACCCGAGCCTCGATCTCGTCCAGTCGCTTGCCGGAGATGAACTTCTCGATCGGGACACCGGAGACCTGGCAACTGCTGCGCACCGGCACCATGTCGTCCCCATGCCCACCCAAAACGACCGCGGACACGCTGGCAACCGAAACTTTTAGCTCTTGGGCGATAAACGTGCGATAACGCGAGGAATCCAGGATGCCTGACTGACCGACCACGCGATTCTTGGGGAAGCCGGTGATTCTCCTGGCGAGGGTCACCATGGCATCCAGCGGGTTCGTAATGACGATAACAAAAGAGTTCGGGGCGTGGGTTTTTATTCCTTCGGCCACCTGGCGCATGATCTTGGCGTTGGTCCCTAACAGATCGTCACGGCTCATTCCCGGTTTACGCACGATCCCCGCCGTCACGATACACACATCCGCGCCGGCGATATCCTCGTATCTTGTCGTCCCGGTGAGCTGGCAATCGAAATTCTCGATGGGCGCGGACTGTAAAAGGTCCAGCGCCTTGCCTTGCGGCAGCCCGTCAATGACGTCGTAGAGAACGACGTCCGCAAGCCCCTTCAAGGCGCAGAGATGCGCCATTGTCCCGCCGATAGCTCCCGCCCCTATTAAAGCTATCTTCTTCCGTGCCACTTGAGTCCCTCCCCAAAAGGCGTGAGGCGAGAGGCGTGAGAAAGAGCTCTTACTGTCGCCTGTTGCCTACCGCCTTCCGCCTGTTGCCTTACATATTTTTTACTATCTCTTCGGCAAATCCAGAACAGCTTACGAGTTTCGCCTCCGTCATGAGCCGCTCAAAATCATAGGTCACCGTCCTGTTGCCGACAGCTAGCTCCAGTCCTTTGATGATGAGGTCGGCCGCTTCCGTCCAGCCCATGTAGCGGAGCATCATCTCGCCGGAGAGGATGACCGAGCCGGGATTGACCTTGTCGAGGTCGGCGTATTTCGGCGCGGTGCCGTGCGTCGCCTCGAAGATGGCATGTCCGGTATCGTAGTTGATGTTCGCGCCTGGCGCGATGCCGATGCCGCCCACCTGCGCCGCCAGCGCGTCGGACAGATAATCGCCGTTTAAGTTCAGCGTGGCGATCACGTCGAAATCCCTCGGGCGGATGAGGACGAACTGTAAACTGACGTCGGCGATGGAGTCTTTGATGAGCAGCTTCGACTTCCACTTGCCGTCGCCATGAGTCGGCCACAGTTTCAGCCCGGCTTCCACTTCCTTTTTGATGCCGTTCTGCTGGTCGGGTGACATCATGCCGAAGCCGGGGTCGGTCAACTTCGCGTTATCTTCCACGCTCAGGCTCGGCTTGTTCTCCTTGTTGCCCAAAATCCACGTCTCGCGCTCGGTGACGATGTCCTTGCGAAACTCGCGCTTGGCGAGGGCGTAGCCCCAGTCCTTGAAGGCGCCTTCGGTGTACTTCATGATGTTGCCCTTGTGAACGAGGTTGATGCTCTTGCGCTTGTTTGCCAGCGACCATTTTATCGCGGCGCGGACCAGCCGCTCCGTGCCCTCGACGGAAACCGGCTTTATTCCGATACCTGCTGTCTCGGGAAAGCGCATCTTTTTAAACTCGCTGCCGAAGTGTTCTTTGAGCAGCGCCTTGAACTTCTTATTGTCTTCCGTCCCGTTGGCGAATTCGATGCCCGCATAG
>JACPSE010000119.1 GCA_016193465.1 Deltaproteobacteria bacterium | reverse complement strand
CTCTTCCATACTTCGGGATTCGTACAGCGAAGTAAGTTTCACCCGATACTTGTCCCACATCGCCTCGACAAGCCGAGTCACCATCTGCCGCTTCTCGCTCACGGCCGCATCAAGCCCCGCATGGACGTCCTGCTGCAAAAGTTCAAGCACAAGCGAGCGTCTTTTGTCTTCGCCCATAAAGCCGCAGCGGTTTTTGAGTTCGGATACGAAAGCATCGGTCAGCTTGCGGAAGCGGGCGCGTGCGGCGGCGAGGTCGCGCTTGATTTGCTCATAGGGGGCGAGAGCAGCTTCCAGCGCCGCAATTTGGTCGAGCGCGGGCTTCAGCGCTGCTTTGGCTGCCGACAACACGTCAGCCCTCACCCCTGACCCTCTCCCAGAAGGCGAGGGTGTTTTAGCTGTGGCTTTCTCCAACTTCGTGAGTTCTTTGAGCGCGTCTTTGTTCTCTGCCTTCAGTTCGCGTATTTGACGTTCCAGGTCTTTGGCGTAGTTCCAATTCTTTAACTCCTCTTCGTCGGCGTCGTCGGGTTCGTTGCTCTGCTCGAAGGCTTCCTTCTCGCCCTTGAGGCGGGCGACATCGGTCTTGGCAGCGGCGATTTGATCGAGGTAGTCGGACATCACGTGGCGAACCAGCTTGTGAGCAAAGGGATCGAAGGTCGGACCTGCAGCTTCGTCGTCTTCTACGGCATCGGCGATGGCGTCCACCCAGCCGTCGATCACGCCGGGAAATCCGTTTTCTAGGAGCGTTTTGAAATCGGGCAATGTGTCGGTCCACCAGGTCGCGATGACGCCGGCGAGTTTGAAGCGGTCGAGCACGCCCAGAGGCAATAGCGCGGCGACGAAAGAGTCGAGAAACTCGGCGCGCACTCGGTTAAGCTCCCGGTGCTGTGGTAGGTCGGCGAGTCGCGCGGCGTGGGCAGCCCACCACATCTCAAGTGCGTCGCGCATTGATTGTCCGCGAGCATGGACGCCGGAGTCCTGCTCCACGAGCGGGCGGATGGCGGCGCGGTCAGTGAGCGAGGGCACGAAGTCGAAATACGCGGTGTCGTTTGCGCGCGTAGCGAACGTGTGAGCCGGGTCGAAGCCCAATGCCTCGAATAGCGGCCGCTGCGCTTCGACTTCGGCTACGGGCACGCCGCCGAGCAGGTGCGCGCGCACGTCGTGCGGCTCGGGCGGTGGCGAATTGTCCACGTAGCGGCGGATGTTGAGATTCCAGTCGTTGGCCGGGCTGCTGATCTCGGCGAGCGACACGCGCCGTGCGTAGCCGGGCACGTCCTCGAAGCGGTCATAGGTGGAGACGATCTTTTCTATATGCTCGGGCCGGAGATAGTTCTGGGCGCGGCCGGCGTGGAACTCTGCGTCGGCGTTGATGAAGAGAATTTGGCCGCGACGGTTCTCAGGCTTGTTCGGGTTTGGCGACTGGCCGGTCAGATTCGGGCGCATCACCAGGATGCAAGCCGGGATGCCGGCACCGTAGAAAAGATTGGGCGGGAGGCCGATGATCACCTCGATCAGGTCTTGATCGAGAAACTTCTTGCGGATCTCCTTCTCCGCGCCGCCGCGAAACAAGACGCCGTGGGGCATGACCGTAATGACCATTCCTGTTGGTTTACAAACAGCCAGCATATGCTGGGCGAACATCAGGTCGCCTTTCTTGCCTGTAGTCGGGCACCAGCCCCACCGGAACCGCTCAGGGTACTCCATGTTGCTCTTTGTGTAATTCTGGCTGAACGGTGGATTGGCGATAACACGATCGAAGCGCTCCAGCTCACCCGCTTCACGGTGCATCGGATGAAGCAAGGTGTCCTCAAGCTCAATGCGTGCGCCGGGAATACCGTGGAGAAGCATATTGAGCTTGCAAATGGACCATGCGGAGGCGTCGTTAACCTGCCCGCAGAGATCGAGGTTGGTAACGTCGCCGCCGGATTGCTCGATAAACTCCCGGCTGATGATGAGCATGCCGCCGGAGCCGCAGCAGGGATCGTAAACGCTCAGCCCTGGCTTGGGCTTGAGGATACGGACCATTAATCGGATAACGTCGCGAGGTGTGTAGAAGTCGCCGCCCTTTTTGCCTGCCGACTCGGCAAACATATTGATCAGGAACTCGTAGGCGGCTCCCAGCAGGTCCGAAAACTGGAAGTCTTCGTTGCGCAGGCGGTAACGGCTAAAGTGGCGGACAAGGTCCTTGCAGGCGTCGTCTGAGACGATGCGCTTGTTGCTCTGCACGCGCATGAAGGTGATGTGGTCGAGAACATGTTCGAGAGAGTCGTTATGCTCGGCCAAGGCGGCAAGAGCTTTATCGAGCACGCCTCCGTAAGGTTCCGTCGCGTCACTGAGCTTATCCTGGAGATACTCCCAGCGGGCCCGCTCCGGAACAAAAAACTCGTTGTAGTAATCGGGATTCTCACCATAGCTCTCGGCTTTCTCTTCAGCCATTCCTTGCTCGATTCTCGTACCAACGATCTTCTCCCTCTCAGCATCGAAAACGTCTGAGGACCGTTTCAGGAAAAGCATCCCGAAGATGTAGTCCTTGTAGGTGGCCGCGTCCAAACCTTCCTGCCGCAGCCGGTCGGCGGCTGAATAGAGATGACGTTCGAGCTTTGCGAGTGAAAGTTTCGGCATTTCTCGCAGTGCGAGTACTTCGTCAAAAATGGGGCTAAATTTGCTGTGGATTTTAAGCGATTTGGCCGTGTTATGACAAGCCCCATCTTCTGGGCAGTCGGCAGCACCGACCGCTTCGAAGCTGGGGGTCACCTAATCCTGTCTCTCACATGCAGGTGCGCGGCGCATAAAAGTTCACGGGTATTTTCAAAGGATAGGAGCCGCATCGCCTCATCGTAGCCGCACCAGCGCAATTCCCGTCCTTCGGTGCTCTCTGCCGTGCTCAGATATTGCACCAAGTAATAGTCCACATGCACGGTTTGCCCCTCATAGGGAAATTCCAACGACCCGATGCGGGCCAGCGCCTTTCCCTCAACCCCGGCTTCCTCTTGAACTTCCCTGACCGCCGCCTCGCCTCCAGACTCATCTGCCTCGATATGCCCCTTAGGGAAGATCCAGTGATGCGGGTTCTTCTTTGCCGTGACGAGTAAATAATGAGGCTCTCCGAGGTCTCGCCGAACAACAATCCCACCTGCTTCATAAACCTTGGACAACTGATACCTCCGTCCCCGCGGCGTTCCCGTGAGATCCTAATCCCCGATGCCGTACTGCTCCCACTGGGCCGCGACCCGGTCCAGATGCTCCCGGGGAGGCACAGCGATGGCCGGGTAGTCATGTTTTTTAGTTGCGTCAATGGCGATACGGGAGCCGACATCACGGATGGGATCATGCTGGGGCACGGAGGGAGGGGCCTGGGAAGGATCCAACCCGACCGCTTGCACATCCCTTTCAATATAGACGTCTTTATCCGGCCTCACCCTCCAGCTCATCGCCCAATCGACAGCGAAGTCGTCGCGAATGTCGATATCGTCATCCACGACCACGGTGAACTTGCCAAAGCCGCTTCTCTGCGACCAGACGCCGTACATAGCCTGTTTCACCTGGCCGTCAAATTGCTTTTTTAAAGAGACCACCACGTAGGCGCCGCTTCCGCCGGCCTCTTTGAGCCGGACGTCTCTAATCGGGAGATTCAGGGTGTGCTTGAGATGTCTGTAAAGAGGCCACTCCCGTCCTATGCCTCGAATGCAGCTCGATTCCGAAGGCGGGCGCTGGCTGATAAATGCCTGATAGATGGGGTTGTTGCGGAACGTCATGCACTTGATGTTAAAGACGGGCTGCTGTCCCGCCGGGCCCATGTATCCCGTGTATTCCCCGAAGGGACCTTCCAATTCGCGCACGTTGGCCGGAATCTCGCCTTCCAGGACGATCTCGGCGGTCGCAGGGACTTCCAACGGAACGGTTTCGCACGGTACCAGATCCACCGGCTCGCCGCGCAGCCCCCCCGCCACGGCAAATTCATCCATAGATTCGGGAACCTTGGAGACTGAAACATAGCCGATGGAAGGGTCAGCGCCGATGACCACAGCCATCGGTGTGGGTTTGTTCTCCTGATCGTTTCTCCTGAGATGCAGTCCCGCATCCTGCTCCTTGCCGATGAGAAAGCCGGTTTTGTTCGCTCCCTTTACCTGCATGCGATAGGTCCCCACATTGCGCGCACCTGTTTCGGGATTTTTTGTGATCACGTAGGGCGCGGTAAAAAAAGGCCCCGGATCTTCTCCCACTGTCCAGACCGGCGCCGGCAGGTTCAGGATATTCACCTTGTCGCCCATCAGGATGTTCTCCTTACATGGTCCGCTCTTGACGATGCGCGGGGGAATCGGCTTCCCCAGCGCCTCCACCCATTTGCTTGTGATTCCCTCGAACGAGTCCGTTTCCAGCCCGATGGCATAGATCTGCCGGGACGCGCCCAACACGCCGGCCACGAGCGGAATTTTAAACCCCTTCACATTTTCGAATAGCAGGGCGGGCCTTCGTTCCGGCGGGATTTTGTAAAAGAGCTGCCGGCAGACAGCGGCGATCTCCCAATTCCTGTCCACCTCTTTCTTGATCCTCCTAAGCTTTCCCTTTTCCTCCAGAGTTTCTAGATAAGCGCGCAAATCACGGTAAGCCATTTCTCCTCCTCACTGTTTTTTTAGAATCCGTACTCTTTCCATCGCCTTTCGATCAGCGATTCGTGCTCCGGGTCGATGTCCGTGGCCAGGGGAGGATAGCGATTCCCCCCATACTCCGGGATGGGTTCGAGATCCCAGTTGATGGTCGCGATAGTTTTTTTTGATCCGGACCCGGAGGTTCTCTCGCGCAAACCAAAGAGACGCGCTAGCAGCGCGCCGGCGTGCCAGGCTGAAAGCGATCTGCTCTCCGGGGAGGGCGGACCGGAAGCTATTGATGAGAAAGAGAAGGTAGAAGACGACAAAAGCCAAGGAGAGTGCGTTTCCATTCAGCGGCATCGGCTAGATAAGCAAGGGATAAGGAGAGAATCTCCTCATGATTTTATGTCTTGCTGCGGGCTAACCTTCTCTCTCAAATATCCCTGCCGCGCCCATGCCTCCGCCAACGCACATAGTGACCATCCCGAATCGGGCGGCCCTACGCTTCATCTCGTGGAGAAGAGTGGCAGTAAGCTTGGCGCCCGTGCATCCGAGGGGGTGGCCCAAGGCGATGGCACCGCCGTTGACGTTGACCCTAGCGGGATTTAGGCCTGTTTTGTCTATCACGTAAAGGACCTGGCAGGCAAAGGCCTCGTTTAACTCGATGAGGTCAACCTGCTCAAGCTTGATTCCAGTATGGCTTAGGACTTTGGGAATAGCGACCACCGGACCTATTCCCATGATTTCGGGAGGGACTCCTCCCACGGCATACCCTCTGAAGACGGCCAAGGGCTTCACCCCGAGGGAACGGGCCCGCTCCCGGGACATGACAACTACAGCCGCTGCCCCGTCACTCATCTGCGACGCGTTACCCGCCGTGACGGTCCCATTCGGGTCAAAGACCGGCTTTAGCCCTGCCAGTTTCTCCAGGCTGGTGTCTGCACGCGGTCCCTCATCCACCTTAAAAACGATCTCCCTGGTCTCTTTGGCTCCATCTTGCTCCACTACCAAGCGCGTTTTTACCGGGGCAATCTCCTCCTCAAACTTTCCGTCGCGGATCGCCTTTGAGGCCTTCTCGTGGCTGCCGAGGCTGTAGCGATCCTGTTGTTCGCGCGAGATGGAGAATTTCTTGGCCACGACCTCGGCTGTTGTCCCCATGGCAAAATAGGCTTCCGGATATTTCTCCATGAGGGCGAGGTTGGGAACGTATTTGTTCCCGGTCATAGGGACCAGCGTCATGCTCTCCGCTCCTCCCGCGATGATAACCTCGGCCGCGCCCGACTGAATCCGCTGGGCGGCAATGGCAATGCTCTCCAGCCCCGAGGCGCAAAAACGGTTAACCGTGAACGACGGCACCTCATAGGGAATTCCCGCAATGAAGGCGGCGATCCTGGCAATGTTCATCCCTTGTTCTGCCTCCGGAAAAGCGCAACCAAGGATAATATCGTCGATCTCCTTCGGCTCCAGGTTAGGCACCCGTCTTATGGCTTCGCGGATAGCAATAGCAGCGAGGTCATCAGTTCGCGTGTCCTTGAGACTGCCTTTGAAGGCCTTTCCCACGGCTGTTCTTACGGCTGCAACAATAACGGCTTCTCTCATTGTGCTCCTTCCTTTTCTGTTTTATGGCGTGGAGTAGTAAATCACGCCGTTCTTCGCCAGTGCGACTGCTTTCTCCTCCTTGAGAAGAAGATCCAGATGGGCCAACACCTCTGATACGATCAGAAAAATATCCATCTCCTTGGGTATCCCGAAGAGCTTCTGACCCAGGTCATAGGCGGTTGAACCTCTCCCATTGAGGAGGCCCTGAAGCCGCTCTTTGCGTCTGAGATGGTGACGCTGGATATCCTTGATGCGCTTGCGCGGAGAATCGATGACAGGTCCGTGGGCCGGGAAGATGCAGCTTGGATTGAGCCGGTCGATCTTTTGCAACGAGTCGAGGTACTGGACGAGGCTATGGCTTCTTTTCTCCGGCGCCGAAGGCGACGGCTCAATTGCGGGGTTGGGAGTGATGTGTTTCAGGATATGATCCCCGCCGTAGAGTTCTTTTCGCTCTTCGTCATAAAGGCAGATGTGCCCCTGGGAGTGACCGGGGCAGTGAATGATTTTGAGGGAGAAAGAGTCGAAAGAAATTTGCTCATTTTCCTGGAGCGGATGCACCTCATCGAGGGGATCGAAAAGCTTGTCTGCGTTGATGCACCAGCCCTCCAACTCTTTAAGCCTCTCGTCAGGCACCCCCGCCTCCCGCAGCAGGGGAAGCTTTTCCCTAATGAAGCTATAACCATGTAGAAGCTTGTAGGCATCGTAGGGGTGGATGTAGATCGCCGCGCCGCTTGCCTGTGCCAGCTCGCGGGCCAGGCCGAAATGGTCTACGTGGCCGTGGGTGATAATAATTCTCTTGAGGTCCCGGTAGCCGTAACCGCGCGTCTCCAATGTCTTCCGTATGGCCTGGCGGGCTGGAGGTGTCTTGGGGCCGGTGTCCAGCAGGGTGAGGGGCTCCGCGGGAAAGAGATAGAGATTCATGCTCTTCACCATAAAGGGGACGGGGAAGGTAATCGGAACGGCTGGCGGTTCTTGCCTCATTCGTATTCCACGACGTGATGGAAGCTGCGCGCAGGGTCTTTAGCCTCCAGGATGTCTGCGAGCATGCCGAGGATCACCTGCATCTGCCCTTGAAGAACGGGATCATCCTCCCGGCAGAGGGTCTTGCTGTCTTCCAGCATGCGCTTAAGCCTGCGCACTACGTTCCCTTCTCTCCCCTCACCAGACCTTTTTTTCGAGGCCTTTTTTCCTTTCATCACTCCACCTCCGTGCTTTAAACTCATACACCGGCAGCTCATCGCGGTTAACCTCTCTCAGCTCCATCGAGACCCCGGTCTGCTTGGCCAGCTCCGGAGAGAGCTTCTCTAAGAACTTTTGTCTTTCATCTGCCGAGAGAGTGATAGGAGATTTGAAAGCCAGCCGGATCAGGACCCTTTCGCGTCCTTGTTCATCGATCCAGACCCGCCCCGCGTAGTCGTCAACCTCGGGATAGCTGAACAGCACCCCGTCCACCATGGCCGGCCACACGTTGGTCCCTTTAATCTTCATCATATCGTCGTAGCGGCTTACGTTTCCCGCCTCCCAGATGTCGTAGGGGCGACCGCAGGGGCAGTGGCTGTAAGGAAAATAACGGACCTTGTCGCGCGTGCGGAAGCGGACCAAAGGCGAGGCCTCGCGGGAAAAGGTTGTGAGCACTGCCTCACCCTCTTCTCCGGGGCCAACCGGCTTCAAGGTTTCAGGGTCAATCACCTCGGTATAGTAATAGGGATCGAGCAGATGCATGGCGCCCCGCGCGCCGTTCCGCACCACTCCATATTCGCAGGTGAATGCGAACACCGTTCCGCCCTGGGTGGAGCCGTAGAATTCGTGGATCCGAGTGTCCCAAAACTCCTCCAACTCAACGGCCCACGGGATAGGATAGATCTCGCCGGCAATGACAATCCCCTTGAGGTTGGGGAAGTCTTTTCTGGGCTCAAACCCCATCTGCTTGGCTAAAATGGTGAGCCTGAAAAAGTAGGCAGTGGTGAGGTTGAGAAGGTGGGGGGGAAACCGCTTCATCAAGCGGAGCTTGGTCTCGCTGTCTACGCCGAAAGTCTGCAACGGGACAAGCCCCATTTTGATCATCCCCTGGTAGGCGGAGAGTCCGGCTGCCAAATTCGTCACGGGCTGCGCCGAGAGCGCGACATCCCCTTTCTTAAGACCGATCCAGTACCAGTGATTCATCCAGGTGAGACCGCCCGCCTCGATGTCTTTGCGGGTGACGCCGTAGACCTCCTGCCCCACCCCGGAAGTGCCTGAGGTGATATGGAGCTGGCCAATCTTTTCCTTGGGAACTCCCAGGCGCTCACCAAAAGGAGGATGCGCTTCCTGATCTTTGAGCAGGTCCTGTTTAGACACAAGTGGAACTCGGTCAGCGAATTCCTCGAAGCTGCGGATCTTCCCGGGCTCAACTCCGGCCGCCTTGAGCCTGCGTTGGAAAAAGCGGTTTTTCTGGTACACGTATTCAAGCTGATATTTAAGCTTTTTAAATTGGATTGCGACGATCTCCTCCCGTGAAGCCTGTTCGAGTCTCGGATTAAAGTAGCGGTGCTTCAGCCTGTTTCTCATGCTATCCTCCTGAGAATTCCTTCGGTGTCGATCTCTTCGCGGATGAATCGGAGCTCCTCGTCGGATGGCGGTGGCGTTGTGGAAAGATTTGAGGTTTGGAGCAGGTCGAACCCGGTATTCTCGACAACCTTTTCCAAGCTCACGCCTGGATGCAGGCTCTTGAGCCGCATCCGCTTGCTCCCGGGATCGAAGTCCATCACCGCGAGGTTGGTGACGACCAAGGCCGGCCCCTCGTCCTCTTTCAGCCCCAGGCGGTCTCTGCTCCCCGGTCCGTCGAGGTAGCCGACGCCGGAGACGAAATCGACCTTCTCCACAAAGGTGCGGCGGTTGTGGGCCCGGGTAAAAATGAAGATCTTTTTGACTCGACTGAGAAAGGGAAGACCGACAGAGCCCGGTCCGCGAAGGCGCGGGCGGTCATAATCTCCGACACAGACGAGGTTGAGATTGCCATAGCGATCGATCTGGATGCCGCCGGCAAAAAAGAGATCGACCTTTCCCGCCAGCTCATAATCATCGATCTCGTCGATACCAACAGCGGACTCGGCCCCGCGCATGCCGCGCACATCGGCGGTGGAGGGAGGCATAGGCTTTAACTTGGGGTTTGCAGCGCCGATACCGCCGAACAGCCAGGTGAGATTGGGCGCGTGAGTCATTTGCGCCAGACGGCAAGCGATGGCTGGCTCGTACGAAGCCGTGCCGACAATGGCGAGCAAGCCATCCTCCATGTGGCGTGAAAGACAGACAGTGATCAGCTCAGGAATGGTATAGGATTCTGACTCGCCCATGGTCATGTTCCTCTCTGGCTGAGGAGCCGCAACCTCTCCTGACCGATCTTCTCCGCATACTGCGCGGGGCTGAGCCCCAAAACGAACTCTTCTAGATACTGGCGGAAGCCCTCTTCGGAAGCGCTTCTCTTCAGATAAGATCTGAGATGTTGCTCATCTCTCTCATAGAGGCCGGGGCTAGAGGCGGGATGACACCCGTAGGGGAGATGCACAACCGCGTCGACGATATAGCCTGGCACCGACGTGAGATGGGGCTCTTTCTGAGTAGCCGACAGATCGATCATCTCGTCACAGGTGACGATCCTTTTCTTTTTTGCTGCCTTGGCCATCAAGAGGTCGGTAAATCGGCTTCCCAGATGTCTGGCGTTGCCGTAATGATCGCACTGCCCGACATGGATGACCGCCACATCGGGATTAATCGCCGCGACGCAGAGGTGGGTTTTCCCCGTTCGGGGATCTTGGATGGGAAAGTAGTTGGGGTTGACCCGCGCTACATCGAAGCCGGCCATTCCCTCGGCCAGAGGAAAAAAAGGGGCGCCGGCAGCGCCGGCCCTCAGGCCGAAGACTACGTGCGCCTCGTCGGAGTCCACAATCCGGAGCTTGCCCGATTCCGCTACGCGGCGGAAATTGGGCGCCAGGCCGAGATCCTCGAAGCCGATGTACGAACACTGCACCTCGCGCACGCAGCCGGCGCCGATGAGGAGGTCGGCCTGCATGCTGGCGCCCGGTGAAAGGATCAAAGAGAGATCTCTAATCCTCTGGCGGATCATTTCGCGCACGAATCCCATAGGCGCGCCGTAAAGCCCCAGCCCGCCGAGAGCCACGGCGGAACCCGAAGGGATCAAAGACACGGCCTCTTCGAGGCTCAAGAGTTTCTGTTTTCTCTCGGTCCTGACGCTCATGGATTCTTCTGACAACCGTTCCTTGGGGGCGAGCCCTTCCGGCCGCGGCCTCCAGGACTCGTCCCCTCGGAACATCTCCCACTCACCCCTGCTCACTCCTCACTGTCTCACTGCTCACTAACTAACAGGCCAGCTCTCCCCCATCTACAACCAGCACGTGTCCGGTGATGTAGCGCGCGGCATCGGAGCAGAGAAAAACCACCGCGCCTTTAATGTCGTCAGCCTCGCCGAACCTTCCCATGGGAATGGCGCTGAGAAGCTCTTTCCCCTTGTGCTCCAGCACCCAGTGCGTCATCTTGGTGGGAAACCAGCCTGGAGCGATAGCGTTGACGTTGATTCTATATCTGGCCCATTTGACAGCCAGGTCCCTGGTGAAAGCGATGATCCCACCCTTACTGGCAGAGTAGGCGACGGCATCGAACTGCCTGGAGCCTGTAAGTCCAGCAACAGAGGCGACGTTGAGGATCTTTCCTCCACCTTTCTGGATCATGACCCTTCCTGCCTGCTGGGCAAAGAGGAAGGCGCCGGTCAGGTTGACCTCGATCACTTTGCGCCAGTTCTCCAGGGAGAGATCCTCGGCTTTGGCCCCCCAGGTTTGGCCGGCATTATTGATTAAAATGTCGATTCGACCCCACTCTTTTTCCGCTTCTCTTACCACGGCTCCCACTTCCGTCGCAGAAGTGATATCGCAACGCCTGGCATAGGCTTTTACACCCAACCTCTCGACCTCTGACGCTACGCTTTCGCACATCTCCACCTTGCGCGAGCAGAGATAGAGGGTCGCGCCAGCCTCGGCCAGCCCCTTGGCCATCTCTTCCCCCAGCCCGCGCGAGGCGCCGGTGACGATGGCCACCTTGCCTTTGAGGGAGAAAAGCTCATTGACAGTCATAGCGCTGGCTTTTTTTCCTTGCCTGAGTAATCGTAGAAACCCCGGCCGCTCTTTCTTCCCAGATGGCCGGCATCAACCATCTGGCGCAAGAGAGGGCAGGGAAAATACTTTTGTTCCCCGTGGCCCTCATAAAGGATCTCTAAGACGTTGAGGATGGTATCGAGACCTACAAGGTCCGCCAACTCCAGAGGCCCCATAGGATGGTTGAGACCGAGGCGATTGGCCTTATCGATGTCCTCTACGCTTCCCAGCCCCTGATAGAGCGCTAAGATTCCCTCGTTGATGAGGGGCATACCGATCCGGGTGGAGAGAAAACCGGGGTAGTCCTTCGCCAGGATCGTTTCTTTGCCCATGGCGGCGGCAATGCTGCGGGCGATCCCGATGGTCTCCTCCGAAGTAAGATAGCCTCGGACAATCTCGATTAGCTTCATGACAGGGGCAGGATTGAAAAAATGCATGCCGACAACCTTGTCAGGTCTCTTCGTGACTGTCGCCAGCCTGGTGATGGAGATGGAGGATGTGTTCGAGGCAAAGACGGTCTTCGGCGGGCAAATCCCGTCGAGTTTTTTGAGCGCCTCCTTTTTAATCTCCTCTTTTTCAAACACCGCCTCGATGACCACATCGGCTCCTTTACCAGCGGAGAGATCAAGCGCAGGGCGAATGCGCCCTAGGATCGCTTCCAGCTCTTCCGCCGTAAGCCGCCCTTTCTCTTTAACCCGCTCAAGCTGTTTGCGGATCTTCTCTTTGGCGCCAACCACGATCTTCTCCTCG
Organism: Deltaproteobacteria bacterium; assembly: GCA_016193465.1. Lineage (GTDB taxonomy): Bacteria > Desulfobacterota > Binatia > UBA9968 > UBA9968 > UBA9968. The sequence goes on along the minus strand of JACPSE010000119.1, from coordinate 17,960 downwards.
ACGTCGTGGAGCAAGACCTCGAAGCCCGCCTGCGCGGCCACCTGGGCGATGCCAGAGCCCATCTGACCAGCGCCAACCACAAAGATGTTTTTTACGTCCATAGATACCTCTTTTCCGAGCAGGTTCAATGCAAAATGAAAAGTGCAAGTTGAAAAATGAAAAATGATTTTGCATTCTGCATTTTGCAATTTACATTTTGCATTCTAGTTCCTTGGGAAGAGCACCTCTCGACCGATGATCAACCTCTGGATCTGATTGGTCCCTTCAACGATCTGCATTACTTTTGCCTCGCGAAACATGCGCTCCAGCGGGAAGTCCTTGAGATAGCCATAGCCTCCCAACACCTGCACCGCGTTGGTTGTGACCTCCATGGCGGAATCCGAGGCCAAGAGCTTGGCCATGGCTGACAGCCGGTTAGCGTTGGGGCCTCCCCGATCGGCCTCATGGCAGGCGCAATAGAGCAGTTGACGGCTTGCCTCCACCGCGGTAGCCATGTCGGCAAAGATGAATTGGATCGCCTGGAACTCGGCGATCGACTTGCCAAACTGCCTCCTCTCACGCGCATAGCGAGCGGCGGCGTCGATCGCGCCTTGGGCCAAACCCACGGCCATGGCGGCCACGCCCACCCGTCCCCTTTCCAGACAGTTCATCGCAATGGTGAAACCGCCGTGCAGCTCGCCGAGAAGGTTCTCCTCGGGCACGCGACAATCTTCAAAGATGATCTGGGCGGTTGGAGATCCTCCCATGCCGAGTTTTTTCTCCAGCCTTCCCAACGATAGCCCTGGGGTTCCTCTCTCCACCAGGATGGCACTGATCCCCTTGTGCCCACGGGAGGGATCAGTCTTGCAAAAAACGGTCATGACGTGCGCCATATTTCCCCAGGTGATAAACTGCTTTGATCCGTTTATGACGTAACCGTCGCCTCTGAGCTCAGCCCTAGTCTCAATAGAGGAGACGTCGGAGCCGGCGTTGGGCTCCGTGAGCGCGAAGGCGGCAAGCTTCTCTCCTTGGGCCAGGGCGGGTAGGTATTTTTGCTTCTGCTGAGGAGTCCCTGCCAGGAGAATGGGAGTGGCGGCAAAGTCTTGCTGGCTCAGGATGTTGGCAGAGTTGGCGCACTTCCGCGCCACCTCTTCCAAGATGCGACAAAAAACCAGAGAGCGAAGACCGCCGCCCCCGTATTCTTCAGGAAGGTGGCAGCCCATCAAGCCCAACTCTTTAAAGAGACGAAGGGACTCTTCCGGGAAGCGCTCCTCGCGATCTATGGCCTCCGCGTTTGGCTCAAGCTTCTCCCTTGCTACCCGGGTCACCAGCTCCAGGATAGCCTGTTCTGCGTCGGTTAGCGCGTACGGGCTTTCGAGACTCATCGTGATTGTGTTTCACGGCGCTATTTAAATAGTTCGCTCTCCCTCTGGATAAGCTGGCAGAGATAATCCTTCATATTTGCCCTCGGCATCCTGTCTAAAAACCTCAGGCCCAAAGGATCGATTTGCTTGCGGATGAGATCGACCTCCTCTTTAGTAGGGGGCTCTGTCTCAGGAATCTTAGAGGGAATAAGCAACTCAAAGCCGGTTTTTTCTTTTACCTCCTCGATGGAAACGCCGGGATGAAGGGATTGAAGACGCATTTTCCCCGACGCTTCATCGAAGTCGAAGACCCCCAGGTTGCTCACCACGACCCCGGGGCAGCCATCTCGGACGCCGGCCTTTTCCCTGGCCTCGCCAAAACCCACGGCGCAAACAAAGTCGACCCGTGCGGGAAAGCTCCTCTTTGAGTGGTCCACCACATGGTAGTTCATCGCTTTCAGATGAACAGAATCATCAGGGAGACCCCTGGCCCCGATCAGCGCGGCTTTTGGGTTATTCCAATCACCAATCACGGAGATATTTGCGTTGCCGTATTGGTCGATCTGAGCGGGCCCAACCCAGACAATAAACTTTTGCCGGAAAACCATCCCAAAGAGCTCTTCCCAGGTCACTCTGGCCTTCGCGCTTCCCCTCCCCAGGGATTCGGCGGCAAGAAAAGCCATGGGGGTGCGGCTGTCGAAGTGGTGCAGTCCGCCGCTCATGTCAATCAAATCGGGGTTGTAAAGGCTCTGGGCTAGCTTGACGGCCACCATGGAACAGTAAGTGGCGGCGCCCCCGACCATCTCACCCTTCATCTCCTTGGCCATGCGGGAGATCAACAGCTCTTCGGGCGCGTATTCTTCTTGTTGGTTGGTTGTCTGCATGGAGGTCTCAGGTTGCATGGCTCTCTATGGTTTTTCCGGCAAGGTATTTCTTGTGCTCCAACACTTCAAAGAAGGCATCGACGCGGTTTCTCATCTGCGCCTCGGAAAAATAGCGCGGGTCCTCGAGATCGGATTCCAGCATCAGCGTTGGGATGTAGAGCTTCTTGGAAAAATATTCGCGCATGTCGCCGTGGCCAACCGAAAAGAGGCGACAGCTCTTTACCGAATGGATAATCAAGGCGTCGGCGGAGCGCTCCCTCACGTATTTTTCCAGGAGCTGATACCTCTGGACCAGTCCCCGGTTAGTGAAGATCTGGATCGGGTATTCTGCGAGGCTTTCCAAGGGTCTCTCGGGATCATGGAGGAACTCGGGCGGCTGGGGCGTGGTATAGGTTGCCCCTACGGCGCAGGCGCCCCACCTGGTGAAAAGGTCGCGAAAGGTCCGAAAGTAAGGATAGGGCGGGGCCGACTCGACGACCATGCGAAATCTCTCTTTCGGGATCGGCCCGATTCCCAGCCGTACCCTCTCCTCAAACTCTTTGAGCGCCGTGTGGAAAAACTCTACCCCCTCAGGGGTGCCGCGATAGGCCACCAAGGGCCCCATCAAAGTGATGCAGTCAAAGTAATCATCGTATGGGGAGGGGATGTTTTTCGTCAGCTCTTTGATCTCGAGCCAGCTCCTCTCCATCTCGCGCGCCAGCACGAGGCTCTCGCGAAGCTGGTCGTAGTCCAACTTTTTTCCGCTCATCTTCTCGCAGATCTCGATCACCTCTTTGAGCTGGCTCACGACGTAGTCGATGTCCTCAGGGCAAGGGCCCTCGCCGCTACGGATGAAGGGAACGTCGATGACGTAGAGCGGGGCGCCTGTATAGGCGGCGATATGTTCAAACCACTTGATGTAGACATTGCATCCCGAAAAGCAGCTCAAGACAAGGGTCGGTTTGGGGAGTTTGGTTCCCAGAGAACTCATGTTCCCGCTAAAGAAGGCGCCGACGTCCGCTTTGACGTAACTACAGACGTCGGTCGAGTAACCCTTTTCCTCGGCTATCTGGATATAAGGGAGGGACTGTTTTCGAATGGCTAGCTGGAGGGAATTTAGCTCGGGATAGACCTGGTGGATGCCGAGGCAGCGCAGCAGGATAGCGAGGTTGCTTCCCGCAACGAGCAAACAGGCTGTGGGCTCGTTGTTTTCTGCTGCCTGTTCCAGCTCAGCCATCCATCGGGCCATGAGATCCTTCTGCATCTGGTGGATTCTGCCCTGGTATTGGCTCTTCTCTTTCTTCTCGGATACCTCTTTTGCCATAATTGCGCCTTTTTAATCGAAGAGGATTGATTCAACGAAAGTCTCAACCGACGTCTTGAGCGTTTCAAAGGTCCACATCTTCTCTTCGAATTCCAAAGAGACGTGCGGAATCCCCTCTCTTTCGAGGACGTCTTTGAACAGGGGATAATCAAGCAGAGCGGGCTCGCAGAACTTGGCGATGCAAAAGACCACGGCAGTTGCGCCGGATTGTTTGACCCTCTCAACCAGACGTTGAGATCTCGGTCTGCGCCAATCATGGCTTACCGAAGAATAGCGGGCGCGGTTGATATAGCTCTCCGCCAGTGAATGCACGGGGTTGCCGTCTAGAGGGATCTCTTCTTCGTACCAACGTCTTCCCAGAAGGAGGTCATCATCGACGATGTAGCACCCTGCCTCATCCACGACCTCGAGCAGCTCGAGCGGGGGCTGCTCGCAGAATGAACCCTCCAGGACTACTCGGATCTTATCTCTCGGGCGGATCTTTCTCTTCGGGACTTCTTCGAGCGCCGCCCGTAAGATCATCGAATGGTCCTCAGGAGGGAGCCAGTTTCCCACGCTTGTAAGCAGGTAGGCCTCCGGGGTGGAGAGAAGGTGGGGGGCTTCCGCCTTGATCCGGTAGAGGTTCTGCATCAGGCGGCGGTTTTCGTTGTAGGCATGAATACTCTGTTTGAGATTTTCCTCCGTCATCGGCCTCCCGTTGACCTCTTCCAGCTTCTTGCGGACTCTCTCCAGCTCGCTTACCAAATATTTCACCGCCGAGGGAGAGCTGGGGTTTTGGGGAAAGTGAATATATTCGACGAAGAGTTGAGGAGAGAAGTTGCGTTTAAAGACAAAGCTTAAATTTCTGGCGGCGTCACAGATCGAGTGGAAAAAAATCCCGTCGAGGTATTTAAGATCTCCCCGGAGGGCAAGCTCTGTTGTGCTCTTGACAATAGAGCAGACAAAAGAGCCAAAATAGGAATCGGCGCGTTCCACGTCCAGTTTGTTTCCTCCGCCCATAATTCCAACCGGGAGCATGCCGTTGGCATAGACGATTTCCAGGGGGCTATACACGGGAAAGTAGCCTACTGCTTTCCCGCCGGTCTTCTCTTTCCAACTCAGAACTTCTGGGTGTAACGGGTTGTCGATCATTTCCCGACACTGGGCGATGAGGCTTTCGAAATCCATGCTTTTTACCTGTTCTCTACCTTTGTGGCGTCGATGGTTTTTGTCCTACTGTGGATATTGGTTGGGCAGAGCAAGATATATGCCAAGCAAACTCCTTGGCATTGTGTCACTTGGAAATGGAGGTTGAGGACAATCCTTCTCAGAACTGAGAAGGAGTCGGTTAAATATCCCCAATTTTTGGAATATCAGCAGCTTCTATTTACCAAAGTTCAAAGGACGAAGGGTCAAAAGGGTTGAAGGGGATTAAAAAAAGAGCAACGGAGAAGGGCTGTTTTAGAAGAGGATGTCCCAGCACTCTTGCAAGGAACCCACCCCTATCAGCTCAGGGCTTTTGATGTGACTTAGCTGGCGGCTGTTGCTCAAGGGAAGGATGCAGCGCTTGAATCCCAGTTTCCCCGCCTCTTTGACGCGCGCCTCGGCCTGGGCAATACCGCGGATCTCTCCCGCCAGGCCGACCTCGCCAAAAAGAACCGTTTGCGGATTGACCGCTTTTTCCTCGTAGCTCGAAGCGACAGCGGCGATGATGCCGAGATCGACCGCCGGCTCATCGACGTGGACTCCGCCGGCGACGTTGACGAAGATATCCTGGTTAAAAAGTTTTGCCCCTAGTTTTTTCTCCAGGACCGCGACGAGAAGCGCCACCCGGTTGTAATCCACCCCGATAGTAGTCCGGCGCGGCACAGCCATAAAAGTCGGGCTCACAAGCGCCTGGAGTTCCACCAGGATCGGGCGGGTTCCCTCCATGCTGCAAACCACCGCGGATCCGGGAACCAGAAGGGGCCTCTCGGAGAGAAAAAGCTCCGAGGGGTTGCTGACTTCGCCCAGACCCGCCTCTTTCATCTCAAAGACGCCGATCTCATTGGTCGAGCCAAAGCGGTTCTTTACCGCTCTGAGGATACGGAAGTTGTGGCCCCTCTCCCCTTCAAAATACAGCACCGTATCCACCATGTGCTCGAGCGCCCTGGGGCCGGCGAGCGAGCCATCCTTGGTCACATGGCCAATCAAAAAGGTGGTGAGACCGCTCTTTTTCGCCAGTACAATGATCGAGCCGGAACTCTCTCTTACCTGGCCGATGCTTCCCGGGGCCGAGGGAAGAGAAGAGGTAAAAATAGTCTGCACGGAGTCGATGACCAGGACCGAAGGCTTGATCTTTTTGAGGTGTTCGATGATTTTCTCCAGCGAGGTTTCGCTCAGGACGAGGAGACTAGGAGGAGCGATACCCAGCCGCTCCGCCCTCATCTTGATCTGTTGTTGGGATTCCTCGCCGGAAACGTAGAGACAGGCAAGACCCTTTTGGCTCAACGCGGCAAAGGCCTGAAGCAGGAGAGTCGATTTTCCTATCCCGGGATCACCGCCTATCAGGGTAACGGATCCGGGAACCAGTCCGCCTCCCAGGACCCGGTCAAACTCGCCGATGCCGCAGAGAATCCTCCCTTCCTCGGCCGTTGAGATCTCGTTGATCGGCGCTGGATCTTCTTTCGTTCCCAAGGTGAGCTCGTCGCGCCGGTGCGTTGTGCGCGCTATCTTCTCTTCGACCAGGGTGTTCCATTGGTTGCAGTCCGGACATTTCCCTAGCCATTTCGGTGACTGATAACCACAGCTCTGGCAGGCGTAGATGATCTTGGTTTTGGCCATATTAAAATTGCCCTTCCTTATATCAGGAAAGGATAAAAAAGGGCAGAAATTTGCGCTGGTTGATAACGGCCTATCGTTGTAATAAGTCAACATAGAGGATGCCTACCGGTTTTATCGAAGAGGAGTTGAAACGGCTCAAGCAAGAAGGACTCTACCGGAAACTCCGCCGCGTAGAGGGAGAGCAGGGGCCTACTCTCATCCTCGATGGCCAGGAGGTGTTAAATCTCTCTTCCAATAACTACCTGGGCCTGGCCAACCATCCTGTTCTGTGTGAGGCGGCAAAGCAGGCGCTGGATCGCTATGGCTGCGGCTCCGGGGCATCGCGCCTGATCTCGGGAAACATGACCCTGCACGAAGAGTTCGAGGCAAAGGTCGCTGCCTTTAAAGGGACCGAGGCAGCGCTGGTTTTTAATTCCGGCTATCAGGCCAACATCGGTGTCCTTTCTGCGCTCGCGGGTGAGGGGGACGTGGTCCTGAGTGATGCCCTTAACCATGCCAGCATCATCGATGGCTGCCGCCTGTCGCGGGCAAAAACCGTGGTCTACCCCCACTGTGATCTGGAGCAGCTCGAAGCCGGGCTCAAAAGAGCGCCGGCCAAGGCGCGCAAGCTGATCGTTACCGAGACTCTGTTCAGCATGGACGGGGATGAGGCGCCGCTGGTTGAGATCGTAGATCTGGCAGAGCGATACGGGGCGATGGTGATGGTGGATGAGGCCCATGCTACCGGTGTTTTCGGTCCGAACGGGGCGGGCGTGGTGGCCAAGTTGGGACTGGGAGGGCGTGTGCAGGTTCAAATGGGGACGTTGGGAAAGGCCCTTGGGAGTTTTGGCGCTTATGTGGCTGGCAGCCGGGGATTACGCGAGCTTTTGATCAACCGGAGCCGCAGTTTTATTTACACGACTTCTCTTCCGCCGGCGGTGATGGCGATGGGAATCGCCGCAATCGATCTTTCCGTCAACGAACCGCAAAGGCGTCTTGCCCTGTGGCACAACTGTCGGGCTCTAAGAGAAGGGCTAAAAAAACTGGATTTTTCGCTTGGGAGGAGTGAAGGCCAGATTCTGCCGCTCATCATCGGTGACACGCAGAAATGCATGGCCTTCTCGGAGCGGCTGCTGAAAAAAGGTGTTTTTGCCCAGGGAATTCGTCCGCCCACGGTTCCTCCGGGCACGTCACGTCTGCGGATCACCCTCATGGCGACGCATACGCATGAACACCTGCATCGCGCACTCAAAGCGTTTGAAGAGGTTAGAGGTGAAATGGAACCTTGAAAGGCGGGCGGGCGACTGCCCCTCAACGGCAGCCGATGGGCCTCTGCTTCTCTGCCCCCAACGTTTTACTTATAGGGCTCAGAGCTCTCAAGTAGCTTTAGTATCGGACGTCTGCCTTTTTTCGGGTCAGCCACCCGCCCGCTTGTATGTGGCGACAAGAGAACCATGACAGCAAATTACGAAGATCTTAAGCAGTTAGACCACACCCACCTCTGGCATCCCTTTACCCAGATGCAGGAGTGGATGGGGGAAGATCCGCTGATCATTGAAAGGGGAGAAGGCCATTACCTTATAGATGTCCAGGGGAGGAGGTATCTCGATGGCGTCTCTTCCCTCTGGTGCAATGTTCACGGCCACAGGAAACCAGAGCTGGATGAGGCGCTAAAGCGCCAGATCGGCCGCCTTGCCCACTCGACTTTTCTGGGCCTAAGCCATGTTCCCGGGATCGAGCTAAGTCATAAGCTCATCGAGATCGCCCCGCCGGGGCTCACGCGGGTTTTTTATTCTGACAGCGGCGCTACGGCGGTGGAGATTGCCCTTAAGATGGCCTTTCAGTACTGGCAGCTTAAGGGCGAGAAAGAGCGCACTCGTTTCGCCTCCCTGGCCGAGGCTTATCACGGAGACACCATCGGCGCCATGAGCGTGGGCTACTCAGAGACTTTTCACCACTTTCATCGCCCGCTCCTTTTCCCGGTCATCCGCCTCAATCCACCTCACATCTTTCGCTATTTGCGGCGCATGGACGAGCAGGAGGCGCTGAAAAGCGCGATCCGGGAAGCCGAAGAGACGCTTTCACGGGAGCGGCGCTCTCTTGCGGCGCTTATCATGGAGCCTCTGATGCAAGGGGCGGCCGGCATGTGGTCGCAACCCCCGGGTTATGTCAAAGCACTGAAGGGAATCTGCCGCAAAAATCGCATCCTCTTTATCCTTGATGAGGTTGCCACGGGCTTCGGCCGCACCGGAAAGATGTTTGCCTGCGAGCACGAGAGCGTGAGCCCTGACATTCTCTGCCTGGCCAAAGGCATCAGCGGCGGCTATCTTCCACTGGCCGCGACCCTAGCTACGGAGGAGATTTTCTCCGCCTTTCTAGGAGAGTACCAGGAGTTTAAGAGCTTCTTTCACGGCCACACGTACACGGGCAACCCCCTCGGATGTGCTGTAGCCCTGGCCAATCTGGAGCTTTTCAAGAGGCAGAAGATCCTGGAAAAAATGCGACCTAAGATTCTTTACCTGATAAAGAGGCTGGAAGAGGATTTTCTGTCCTTGCCCCACGTAGGCGACGTCCGTCAGTGGGGATTTATGGTGGGTATTGAGCTGGTCGAAAATAAGGCAGCGCTTAAGGCATATCCCTCTGCCAGGCGTGTTGGTCGTCAGGTAATCCGTGAAGCGAGGAAAAAGGGCGTCATCATCCGCCCATTGGGAGATGTAATTGTCCTGATGCCCCCGCTGACCATTGCAGACGGCGAGCTCAAAACACTTGTGGATGTTGTCTATGATTGCATCCGCCAAGTCACCGAAAGTTGAGATGGGGATTCAGGAGTGCCTATTGCCTGTTGCCTCATGCCTCATGCCTGAGGAGGCTGGGTAAGAGGTATGGGGAGGGGCATTTTTATTACGGGCACGGACACCGGCGTTGGCAAAACCGTTGTCGCCTGCGGCTTAGCCGCGCTGCTGCGGGAATCGGGTCATAAGGTCGGCGTGATGAAGCCGGCGGAAACCGGCTGCGAGGAAAAAGGCGGCCAGCTTTTTCCCCAGGACGCTTTCTATCTGAAAGAGGCTTCCGGCTGCAGCGAGCCTTTAGAGAAAATCTGCCCCTACCGCCTGCGTGACCCTCTTACTCCCAGCATGGCCGCAGAGAGAGAGGGCGTGAAAATTGACATCTCGTTGCTGGAAAAGATCTACGGCGAGATCAGCTCAACCCATGACATTACTTTAGTCGAAGGCGCAGGCGGCCTTCTCGCCCCGATCCTGCCAAGTTTCACCTACGCCGACCTCGCCCGCCTCTTGAAGCTCCCACTCTTAGTGGTGGCCCCCAATCGCCTCGGTATCATCAACCATCTTCTTCTCACCTTGGAGCACGCTTCCTGCCGCGGCCTCCAGGTTCTGGGATATGTCTCCAATCGTCTAAGCAGTGAACCTTCCCTCGCCGCTGATACCAATCGAGAGGCCCTTCTCTCCCTTACGGCGGTTCCCTGCCTGGGTGAGATTCCGTACATTGAGGACTTGGATGCTAAACGGTCTTCTCTGGGTGATGCGTTCGGAGACGGATTTGATCTGCGGCCGCTTGGGGCCGTTTTGCCGCGCAGATAAATTTAGATTTGAATGGTTACCTTACACAGATCTTATTATAGCACCAGGAGATCGGTAAGAGATGAGAAAGACAAAAAAGTGCGAAAAGTGTGGCACTGAGATGTATATGGATGATCAGAGCGAGTGGTTCTGCCCCGACTGCGTCATTGAAGAGATCCAACCTGATTTCCTGGATGAAAAAAAAGTCGGCCGCGGAGAATTGAAGCGGCCCTACATTTTGGAGCCTCCGACCAAGCAGGTCAGCTTAAAGCTGCCTGTAGGTGATCTGGATCTCGCTCGGAAGATTGCCCGCCGTAAGGGAATACCGAAGTACCAGACCTACATCAAGACGCTGCTTCACAAGATGCTCATTAAGGAAGCAGAGAACGAACGGTAACAGTCGTATAGTCAATCATGCTTGCCCAACCCCGAATCTTCCCTTCTTGCCGCGCAGATAAGAACCGGTGACTTACCCAATCAGCGTTCCGATATACTTACTCTGGGGCAATGGGAGGAATAGGCTGCTGAAGCAGCAGTATGTCCCCGGAAAACGGTGCTTGACAAGGCTTTCATGGTTGAGGGATATTGCAGATAATTCTGTTTCAGTTGGGCCGCAGAGCCTTATTATTAGGGTGGTAGTGTTACATGAGTCCGAGGATGCCAACACAGCTCACCAAAAGCCCGCTAATTGAAGCTCTCTTTGAGATCCGGTTTGAGCCCACGGCGCCTGCTGCAGGGGACCTGCTTCCAGGCCTGTTATACTCTGCGATGAAGACCGAGTACCCGGAAGTAGTTCCCCTTCCAGTAGCTAGTATCCCGAGACAAATCCGAGACAGTAACCCCAACCTGCTGTACCAGGCCTCTCACCGGCTGGTGGGTGGTCCGAACTCAGTACAGATTGGTGACCGAGTGGTCGCTCTTTCCACGACCGCCTACCCTGGTTGGCTCCGGTTCAAAGATATGGTGGAGTTCCTTGTCGAGGCGGCTAAGGGCACCGGTTTGCTGAAGCGGGTTGACCGTTTCTCTTTCAAGTACATTAACTTAATCGAGGCGCTCCAGACCGAGGAGCAGTTACCCCTCCTCAATCTGCAAATCAAGCTAATCGGCAGTGCTCCACTCGAAAGAGGATTTCACCTACGTGTGGAACGCAACGATGGGGATTTTATTACTATAATCCAGATCGCCCCTAATGCGACCACCAAGCATCCCGCGACGGTGAAAGAGGTCTCCGGTTTACTAATCGAGGTGGACACGCTAAGATTAGGAGTCGGCAATGAGTTTTTGACGAACCGGGCCTCTCTTATTGATGAAGGTCACTCGGTTGCAAAACGTACTTTTTTCTCGCTTCTCACCGGCTCTGCACTGGAACGACTGGGACCAGTTTCGTGATATGACAATCTTGGAACAAAAGAAACAAGAACTTGAGGCACGTGGTACGACCGGGTCAACGCTTATTGCGACGACGGCCCTGAGCCTAGCGCTCCTTTTGGCGCAATATTCGTATTCGCCGGTCACTGTCGACGATAGGAATGTGAAGTTCGCTCTCACGGAAGGAACTGTTTCGCAGCCTCTCTCGCTGCGGCTTAGCGAAATGGATTTGTTTGACCAGATAAACAGGCTTTATGACGACATGTTAAAGAACCAGGTCGAGCTTGACGCGGATTCAAAGCGCGCTCTCTACAAAAATCTGTGGGATCTCTATACATGAGCCCGGAGACCGACGTTTTTGAACAGATCCGGTTGTTTCTCCCGAAGTATTTAACGCCGGAACAAACAAAAGAACTTTACTCGGAACTCTCGAAATTCCCTGATAACAAAGCATTCTATCTCTTTCGAACTGATCTCCGAGACCAGCTTCTTCAGGGAGATGGATGGCAGGGCTTCATAGCCATCGATTTTGCCACTGGCGCGCGCAAGACGGTCTCTGGCGTGATCCTTTCAAACTCCTGCGATATATCGTCAGAAAATCGTGAAGATCTCCCTGTGAATGTCTTGTTTGCTCCTCTGATCGGACTGGCAAAATACATGGACCGTCTGCGTGAAATCGGAAAGACAGCCACTCAGATTGAGAGCATCGTTGGCAACATTAAGAAACAGAGAGTGACCTCTCTTTTCTACGTTCCTGACTGTCAGGGTTCAATCCAGGAAAGCATTATTCTTCTGAATGATATACATGCTCATCCCCTCCAAGATTTTTTGACCCGTGATCGCATATCTTTATTTACTCTCAACCAGTATGCGTTCTACGTATTCTTGATTAAGCTGTCCATCCACTTTTCCAGGTTCCAGGAAGACATCCAAAGGTTTGCCGATGCTGCCTAATGCCAGCTGAAGCTAATGGTCACCCCACACCAACAGCTTATCTCCAGGCCGCTTAGGTGTCGTCCCCTTTAAAGCTCTTCAGGAAACGGTGCCATCAGGAAACGGTGCCAGGCGTGCATTATTGCATTTCCGGCCCAACTCAGAGCCTCAGGCCGAGGACTTAACAGCGCCGACTCTATTGCGTTCGCTCCCGGAAGGAACCGTCCCGTGACGCCTTACGTCGACAGGCGCCAGCAAGTAAGGAAGGAGTCCCAATGAAGTACACAGTGAGTAGATGCCCGACGTGCGGCGGCCTGCCGGTCGCGGAGGTCAACACGGTGCCCGTGTTCGCTGGCCTCGTTCAGAACGAAGACGGAGGGTTTGACTATTCAGGTAACAGTAAAGTGGATTGGAACGCGCAGGAGGCGTGGCGGGATGAGGACGACTTTACAGTTGTGCACTGCGCTGAACTCCACTCTTGGGCGACCGAAGTGGAGTCTGAAGCCGCGGCGTAACGGAAACTTATCCCGCTCGGCGAGTCCGTGCAGGCTTTGGTTATTCGGTTTCCAGCCCAACTCGGCGTTTTAGACCAGTTGTTTAGCAGCCATGACTGAATTGTTCCTCTACCTAACAAGCCTCCCATTGACATCCCTACGCCAGAGGCGTAGTATGCACCAGTGTTCACGTTTATCGAGTCAACGCCGTTCGAGCGGGCGCGTGATGTGTATCTCGATGACGATGAGTACGCCGAACTACAACTGTTCATGATGGGAAACCCGGAAGCGGGGAGGGTGATCCCTGGATCGGGTGGGGTACGAAAGCTGCGTTGGAAACGGAAGGGGATGGGTAAGCGCGGCGGGCTACGTGTGATCTACTTCGTCCGCTACCAGCCCAATGAATTCTGGATGCTGACATTGTACGCCAAGGCGAAGCAAGAGAACGTACCTGCGCATATTCTTAAGCAATTGAAGGAGGCGTTTGAAAATGGGTAAAAAACTCAAAGGCCGTGCGCTGGCGAAATTCGAGGCCGGGCGCGACGTTTGGCAAGAGGTACTGGACGGGGTGCGCGAGATCAAGGCAGGCGGTGGCAGACGGTCCGTGGTTGAGCCGCGCTCACCTATTGTGCGCGCACGCTTGAAAGCCGGTCTTACCCAAGAGCAATTCGCCGCGTTGCTTGGAGTTTCGAGACGCACTCTGGAGCAGTGGGAGCAAGGCCGCCGCAAGCCGAGTAGGGCCGCAAGGACGCTCATCAAAGTGGCCGAGTTGCACCCTGAGGTATTGCGGAAAATCGCGGCATGAAGTGCTTTCTTAGACCCAAATGAACATCCCTAAAATCTGGGTGAAGGCGGAGAGGGAGGTGCGCGGGAAGCGCGGGCCGATGCAGCTTGCCGCGTGGGGCTGGTCGGCAAACGACCGGAGCGAGGCGCAGCGGCTGGCGAACGAGAAGCTTGAGCAGATGGTCCGCAGGGTAGAGCAGGTCGAGGAGCTTTCGCGCGACTATGCCTACGGAACGCGGCCGATGCGGGAGGAAATCATCCAAGAGCTGCAGACGAGGGGCGGCGAGATCGCCGGCATTGTGACGCGAAACAGCTACGGCGCTCTGGTCCTGAATACCTCCCAGGTCATGTTCGTCGACATTGATTTGCCCGCAGAGGGCTTTGCCCAGCGGCTGGGGCGCTTGTTCGGCAGGAGGGGATCTGCTGAAGCCGAGACGCTTGAGAGAGTGAAAACCGGCCTGAGAGAGGTTTCGGCTGCGCTCTTTCGCATCTACCGGACCGCGGCGGGCTTCCGGCTGCTGGCCACGGACCGATTGTTTCAGCCCGGATCTTCAGAATCGGAGAGCATCATGCAGGCTGTCGCCGCTGACCCGGCCTTTGTGAAGCTATGCCGCATTCAAGAGAGTTTTCGCGCACGCTTGACGCCGAAGCCCTGGCGCTGCGGGATGAGTCTCCCGCCAGGCCGTCATCCCAGGGAGGATGGTTTTGATAGAAAAAAGTTCGCCGAGTGGCTGGCAGAGTACGAGAGAAATACTGCGGACAAGAGCACGTGTTGCTTACTTGAGGAGGTGGGTAGTGGCTGGGTGCACGAGCAGGTAGAGCCAATCCTAAAGCTCCATGACGAGGCCACCAAAGCGAATACAACCTTAGCTCTGGCATGAGAACAAAAACGTCTCAATGAGCTTACGGAGGCGCGCCAGTAGCTCGGAACTGCCTCAACCCGGGCCATGCGGCCCAAAACGTCAAGGTAAGGATGAGGCCGACAGCGCTACCCAACAGCAGGGCGCCGGGAGCGCCGAGAAGGGCTGCCGCGAACCCCGCCTCTATAGCTCCTACAGAACCAGCCCCGCTGGAAAACATGTTAAAAACGGCAAATGCCCTGCCGCGCAGATGATCCGGCGTCAGAAGGTGAAAGGCTGTTTGGCGCATCACTGCTTGCAGTGAATTGGTTAGCCCTAAAGCGCCCACCAGCACAAGAGCTGCCCAGAAGTTGCGCGAAAGCGCAAAAACCCCGAGGCACAGGCTAAATAGAAGGAGGGACCAGAGCGCCAGGAGTCCCTTCTGTTTTACATCACCGACTACGAGCAGAGCGAGAACGCCGAGCATCCCACCGACTGCAGGGGCTGAAGCCAGTAGGCCGAATCCGGCAGGCCCCACATGAAAAATATCCTTGGCAAAGACCGGCAGAAGGGGCCGGTAGGAGCCTACGCCCATGATCATGAAGTCCAGCAGAACGAGGGCAAAAGCAACCCGCTGCCACCAGAGGAACCGCACACCGCCCAGAAGGCTCCTTATGGAGAGGCTCTCCCGTACACGTTCGGGCGCGCCCGCAGTCCTCATGAAAAAAACCCCGGCTGCCGCAGGGACGTAGAACAGAGCGTTCAATAAGTAGGCATTGCCCGCACTCATCCAAGTGAGACTGAGGCCCCCCATCATCGGACCGATAAAATGAGAGCCTTGCGCGACGCTGGAATTTAACGATACTGCGTTGGTGAGGTGAGAACGGGGCACGAGCCTGGCGATCATGGCCATACGAGCCGGGTTAAGAATGATATTTACCCCTGAGGTGAGAGCGGTCCCAACAAGAATATGCCAGACTTGGATGCTGCCGGTGATCGTCAGAATTCCCAAGGCGGCGGCAATGAAAAAGTTGCCACCTATGGCCAGCAGGAGCAGCTTCCGGCGATCCATTAAGTCCGCAAGTGTTCCCGCAAAGAGTCCGATGGCGAATATGGGAATTGCCTGTGCCAGGCCCGTCAGGCCGAGTTGAAACGCCGATCCCGACAATTCGTAGACCTGGTAAAGGTTCTGTGTCTGCCGCATGTGCTGTGCCGTAGTGGCAAAAAGAGAAGCGGCAAACAGGAGTCCGAAGTCACGATAGCGGAGCGACGCCCACGGCCGCAATGACGCAGGTTGATCGTTGCCTTCTAGGGTATCCTCAGCCATTTGGTGTTTGAGAGATCGGGTTCAGGAACGGACTCCGAAATAGCGATATCGGGAATATGTTTTCCACGTTGGAGGAGGAACCCGGTAGCCCGCTCTCGGTCTATGAGGCCCGGCTGTGCATACACTGGCGGGCGCCATGAGCCCGCAGCGGCTTTTACTTGGTAAAGCTCCTCACCACCTCGTCGTAAAGAACTTTCAGCGGTACCTTTTTAGCGTGAGCGATTCGCCTTAAGTTGTCGTATTCGGGTGTCGCTCTTTTTGTCCCGTCTGGTTGTTCGATAATTTTCACTTTCATGGTGCCGAAGCGGGTCGTTACCTTTTTCGACACGCGCCTGAGGATTATGCGGTTGACCGGGTAGTAGCGCACGCCGATGGTTGAGGTTTCCTGAAAGAGGATTTTGGCAAGCTTCTCTCTCTGGGATGGCTCGGCGATGATTCGCAGTAAAGTTCCTGGACGGTTTTTTTTCATCTGAATCGGCGACAAAAAGACATCGCGCGCGCCCGCGGCGAAGAGGCCGTCCAGCACGTAATCGTAAAATTCAGGGTTCATATCGTCGATGTTGGTCTCCATAACCAGCATCTCTTCTTGCTTCCAGGGCGCTTCATCGTCGCCGAGGATCAGACGAAACAGGTTCGGTCTGTCGGGAAACGCTTTCTGGCCCGCGCCGCAGCCTATTTTCTCCACGGTCATGCGCGGCGTCGCGCCGAAATGGGATCCTAAAGTAGCGATGATAGCGGCACCCGTCGGAGTTACGGTTTCGGCTGCGAGGTCAATCCACTCAACCGGCAATCCTTTGAGGAGTTCGAGGGTTGCAGGGCCAGGTAGAGGCAGCGGGCCATGCCTGGAGCGCGTCACTCCCCGCCCCAAAGGAATCCGGGAAAAATGGAACGAGCCTATCTTTAGCTCCTGACAGCCGATGGCCGCAGCCATGACGTCCACGATCGAGTCGGTCGCTCCGACTTCGTGAAAATGGACCTTGTCGGGAGCAACGCCGTGGATCTTTCCTTCTGCCTCGGCCAGACGGGCAAAGATTTTAAGCCCGTTTTCTTTAACTTCGAGATCGAGCCCGCTCTGCCGGATCAGCTCTCGAATCTCCTTCCAAGTGCGCTCAGGCTCTTTCTTGCCGCAGATCACCCGGAACTGGGTTGCCTGGGTGCTGTGAACGGTTTTTTTTGTGACCTCAAGCCTGTAATCGAGCGTCGGGATTTTTTTTAGCTCAGACTTGAGCTTCTCCAGCGGGAGCCCAAGATCGAGGAGAGCGGCGACGAGCATGTCGCCGCTCACCCCCCCGATCAAATCACCATACGCAATTTGCATTGGTTAGATCCCTTCGAAAATCACTACACAAATCTTATCGCTGTCATGCAGTTCTTCCCCTGCGTGTGGTGCGAGCGCATATCCAAGCGGCTAGACTCTAGACAAAAACAGTAAGAAGCGCAATGGGAACGAAGCTGACGTGGGTTTGGTTGACCCTGACTATTTTTTATGTCTATAGTGTCTTCACTGGTCTGGGAGCAAGATCACAATTATGTTGTTTGATTTCGCTAATGTCCTGGTCTTTATGGCCTTGGGCGCCGCCTTTGTCGGCGTGAACCTGCTGATAGGCCGTTTTCTCCGTCCCTATAATCCCCAGACGCGCAAGCTCTCCACGTACGAGTGCGGCGAGCCGGCCAGTGGTAGCGCCTGGGTCAACTTTAACATGCGTTTTTATATTGTCGCCTTGATTTTCATCATTTTTGAGGTAGAGATTGCCTTTATTTTTCCTGTAGCGACGGTCTTCCGACGTTGGATTGAGGACGGAAAGGGAATTTTTGCTTTCGTGGAGATACTGCTGTTCATCGGAATTCTTTTCCTTGGCCTGGTTTACGCCTGGGCTAAAAGGGATCTAGAGTGGGTTAAGAAAATCAAGAACTGATTGAGGGACTATATGGGACCGCTCCTTAACTCTTTGCCTGAAACGGTTTTTACCACAAAAGTGGACGACCTCCTCAATTGGGGGAGAAAATCTTCGCAGTGGTACATGCTGTTCGGTCTGGCTTGCTGTGGCATTGAGCTCATGCAGACAGGAGGACCGCGTGCGGATGTGGATCGTTTCGGTTGTGTCCCGCGGGCAACGCCGCGCCAGTCTGACCTCATGATCGTGGCCGGTACGCTCACCTATAAGATGGCCAAGCGGACCAAGCTGCTCTACGAGCAGATGCCCGATCCTAAGTACGTCATCTCCATGGGGAGCTGCGCCAATTGCGGCGGTCTCTTTCAGCTTGCTTACTCGGTCTGTAAGGGAGTGGACAAGATCATTCCCGTGGATGTTTACGTTCCCGGCTGT
>JACPSE010000121.1 GCA_016193465.1 Deltaproteobacteria bacterium | reverse complement strand
GGCCACCCCATCATAGCCCTGTATCACTCCATGAGAGCTCTTCATCTTGGCGCTCTCGTTGTCGGTTAAGTTGCTCTTCCTGGGCTTGCCGCTCTTGCCCAACTTCTCCTGGCTCCCCTTAAGCCAGCTCTTGAGCTTCTTTACCCTCGCCCGAAGGGTCTCTATCTGCTGGCGCTCTCTGTCCACCACAGGATCGGGCTCAGTTCTTTCATCCATCTCCCGGTGCTTCTTGACCAAGTACCTAACCGCCCGCTCCATCTTCTCTTGCTTCCTCTTTAATTCCGCCTTGGTCCCGCTCCATTCCTTGGAGGCGTTGGAGGGCATCTTGCAGCCGTCTACCGCAAACATCTCTTTGCCGATCAGCCCCATCTCATCACAGATCAAAAGCACGTCCCGAAACAACTCTATGATCTCCTTACCCCTGGAGGATATAAAGTCCGCTATGGTGGTAAAATGCGGCTGGGTGTCTGCCGACAGCGCCATGAAGATGATGTTCTGCCCACAACACTGCTCGATCTGCCGACTGGAAGTGATCCCCCGGGAGTAGGCGTACAGGATGATCTTTAACAGCACCGCCGGATCGTAGGCCGGCGCTCCGGTCTCATCGTTACGGTAGCGCTGCTCGAATAGGGATAGGTCTACTTCGTTGTCGATCAGGTAATTGAGGGTGTATTCAAAGGTGCCCGGTAGGATCTGTCGGTCAAAGGAGATCGGAATCAGTTTGGTCTGCTCGTAGCAGTAGTCCTTATATCGAGCCATCTCTTCTCCTTCCTTCATGCACTTTACAGCAGATGAAGAAAAGAAGGAAGAAATTTTTCACGGTTTGAGGGGTTTTTCTACAGGCTCAACGCTAAGAATCAGCCGCGCCGTCCTTGGCGGCGGGTGAATTCTTTGGTTCGGCCTTCCGGCCCGGCTACATTACACGACAAGACGTTGATCGGCATTTGACACTGGTCTTTTGGGAGCTTCGCAGTGGTACACCCTGGCCCGAAGGCGGCGCCTTCCTCGCGCTGTCGAGAATTTTTTTGACCTCCAACCACTCTCCAGACGTTAAAGCCCTTCCTTTTATCAACCTCACGTTCTTGTTATACAGACGGTCTGCAAGCAACGGCGCACGGTCCTTCAACAACGGTCCCTTGTCACCCTTGTACCAAAAGTGGTCGAATTTCACTTTTGGACGACGTAGGTTACCAGTTTTGTGAGGGCCGATCCCGACCCAGGTTAGTCTTCTTGCGATGCCATTGCGTTCAGCCCGGCCTCCTACCCCTCCAACACCAATTACTGCTTCGTATAACCACCCTCGAACCGTCCGCATGCAGTTATGGTTTCCGAACACACCCGTGGCAGGATCAGGATCGCCGCTGTGGGTTCTCTTATAGATCAGCATCTGCATCCGTTTTTCCGCAGGGAACTGTGCACCACACTCTTTAACGATCCAGTCGACCACGTCGGCTACCCGGTCAGACGGGACCCACCTCCCGATCGCCCGCTGGAGTGATCCGTGGATTCCCATTCGCTTCTCAACCTCGGGAGTCACCCGCTGCGATTGGTCAGAGATCGGGACCGCTAGGCTAAGTAGCCGGCTTGTTCGAGGGCGCCCACATACTACGACAAGTCCTTGATCGGGTTGACGCCGACGGAGGTGCGCATTTGCCATCAGGTGGGCCGTGCCAGTCGGAGGCCAAGCGTTCTCGGTAACTATGCTTTCAACGGACGCTACAGTGAAATAGCCGATGATGTAGAGCCGGCTCGCGGGCCGACTCCCGACCGGCCGGAGCCCGGCATAAAATACCAGCAGGTCTCCGGCGCTGAGACGAAGGAGTTGAGCACGCTTATTTCGCCCCGGGTCGCCGTATGTAAAGGTGTCGAACTCTGGGTCGTAATGCGCTGCTGCCTCGCGATAACGACGAGGGACATACTGCGCCAACGTGCCCCCGTGGCACGCTGGCAAGTCCTTGAAGTAGACACTCCGCGGGCTGACGTATTGAGGGCTTTCTGGTATCGGGACGTACTCGAAGGTCCCGTCCGCAAAAATGGGCCCCAGTGCGCCACCACACCCAGAGTCGATACCGATCCTAAGTAAAAGGACCTTGTTCATTGTACGTCTTGTCGCTACCGACGGGCCGAACGCCGCCAATGAGCAGCCAAAGCAAGCGGCGCAGCCCGCTTGCGAAGGTCCGTCTCGATTGGCAGGTTATGCAGCACTCGCATGTAGCCGCGTCCGGTCTTCTTCTACAACCCAAGGGCCGCAAGCCGCCATGTCTATCGCTCATTGCCAGGCACGAAACGGTCAGGGATCCGGCGCCGAGCGCATGTTGGTGATCATCAAGATGCAGTAGATCCGGTCCGGCGGGATCGGAAAGTTCGTACGAGCACTCTCGTCGGCTGGCAGTTGGTCGGATTCGAAGACGATCATCACCATGCCGTGGCTCGGGTAACCCTTCATCGCGCGGAACTGTTCGATGGTTGCTGGTTCTATCTGACCGTCGCGCCAATGCAGCCACTGTCCGCGGTACTTGGTGTTGCCTGGCTCGACCTCGTGCAGTACGAAGCCGGACCAGTGTTTCGCAAAGAAGGCTTCGACCCGATCGATCCGACCAGGGACAAGCCGCAAAACTGTACGCAGCGGCAATTGCGGCGTCGCAATGAACCGTGATGCCGACTCCAAGCCCGCGGGCCACGGCATCGAATCCTCGGGCAAGGGGATTGCCGCGAGTTCGGGGAGCGACCTCGCAAGCAATCTCGCAAGTGGATGTGTCCCCTGGCGTAGACCTTTGGCCACGCGTGCAGCCTCTGACACGTCTTGGCGGTATTGCATCAGCATCCATACGACTTGCATTGCGTAGCGCTCGCTACCCGGATCGAGCTGCAACGCAAGCTGCATTTCGCGCAATGCGCCGTCCATGTTCTCCACAAGGCTCGTCATACCATCTCGCGTCACAAGCGCCTTGAGCATGTATACCCGGCTCTTCCAGAAATGCGCCTCGGCGGAGTCGGGTAGTAGTCGGATTGCCCTATCGAGCCGTTCGTGGGCGAGTTGTATCGCCGCAGCGCGTGGGCGAAACTGCTCTTCAAGTGGAGGCTTGCCCGGCCCGACATCAATAAGTGCGGGGCTTGCATCGAGGGCGAAGAACTCAAGCTTTGCGCCTAGGATCAACGCTTCGACGTCATCGCCGTGCTCCAGTAAATGCTCGGTCACTGTGCGCGATGCCTCGGCCAGCATCTGTCCGGTCTGCTTGTCGTCGCTCCGAAGTCCCTCAGCCTGCCACTTGCGCTCGATGATCCGCGCCACTTCGGCCGCCTGTGCGATAGTCGTCGACCCTGCATGTGCGCCAGCGGGCACGAACGCTGACAGCGCGATGACCAGTCCAAGGCTCGCTATCTCTCCACGAAGGATGCGCAGCGCCATGTTAATCCGTCGCAACACAATCAGAATCAGCCGCATAACGTTTTGGGTGAGCGGCCCCTGTCCGTCTCAACCCAATTGTTATCCGGCGCGCTCTTTTGTCTCAGCCTCGCTGCGCCGAG
>JACPSE010000180.1 GCA_016193465.1 Deltaproteobacteria bacterium | reverse complement strand
CGTGACTTCCATTGACCCCGCCCAGGGTTTAATCTTCGCCAGCTTAGCGCCCAAAGTCCGTTCCGCGACTTCCGTGTCATGTGCTGCCTGGGCACGCAGCCAGTAGCCGTTAGAAAGGCCGAAGAACCGGCACAGGCGCAAGTCAGTGTCAGCAGTGATGGCACGTTTCCCCGCCACGATGTCGCCGATGCGCTGCGGCGGCACGCCGATCTCCTTCGCCAGCCGGTACTGGCTAATCCCCATCGGCCTCAGAAATTCTTCCAGTAACAGTTCGCCTGGTGTTACGGGCTTGAGTTTTCGCATAATCATTCTCCTGTCAGTGATAGTCCACGATTTCGACGTCCTCAGCGCCTGCGTCCGTCCAACGAAAGCAAACGCGAAACTGATCGTTCACTCGAATGCTATGCTGCCCCGCGCGATCGCCTTTCAGTGCTTCTAGCCGATTGGCTGGCGGCGCTCGAAGATCGTCCAATCGGTCCGCGATCTCCAGCTGCCGCAGCTTGCGTCGCGCGACGGCCGCGATGTTCACGAACCGCTTGACTTGCTCGCCCTTTGAAAGAGCTTGCGTGTCGGCGCACTTGAACGTCTTGATCACGAACTTGATAGTAACGCATGCCGTGATTAACGTCAAGCGTGGTTATTGGAGTGCACGGAGCTTGAGCGCCCTAACGCGAAGGCTGAGGGGCCGAGCAAATCGCACCAGCATTTTGCGAGGTCCGTCTCAAGCCGCTCGTTAGCCAGTGGGTGGCTACTGCGGATGCTTTGTTGCGTCGAGGGCTGCGTACACGAACAGTACCGCGACTGCAACCATAATCACTGCGACAACGATATCCATGGTTAAAGCTCCTTCAGTCGCTCGATCTCTTTCTCGATGCGTTTGTGCAGGACATAAATTCCATATGAGACGACGGAGATTGCAACTACATCTCCCACGATCAATGCCCAGCTTGCCACAGTGTAGTTCCCAAGCAGCCAGCCGACCAAGCTAATATCGGTCACGACTATGATACCCAGCCAAAGCTTGAGGTATGCAATTTTCTCTTTCAATACGTCGAGCTCAGACATCTGACCGCTCGGCTGGGAACTTCGCACCTATTATAGCGGAACCTATGCCGCATGGCTAACGGCTAGCGCTCTGCTGCGGTGCCCTTACGACAATAGCGCTAACCAAGCGCAGCGAGGCAGGTGCCACCAGGCACCGCCGCCCGCAGCAGCGCGTGTTATGCAGCGGTATCGTGATCCTGGAAGAAACGCCTGATCCGCTCACGGTCATCTTCGCTAACTGCGTGTTCGAGCAGAGCGCTGCGAAGCGGCTGGGCATCACCTCCGAGCCAACGCGCGACCAGCCGATCGAAATCTCGCGCCTCCTTCACTTGCGGCCCTAGCTGTCGAACGAGCTTGTCGTGGACCGTGTTCGGATGGACCCCCAGTCGCCTCGCGATGAGCTTAACTGTTCGCTCCCGGAACGCGCCGAGCAGCGCTTGGCGTCGCCACATCTCCTCGAGGACCTGTACGATCTGATCAACCCGAGCGCTCATGGTACAGTGCGACTTGATTTGCCTGGACGCGGCCGCAACGGGGCCGCTACATAACTATTAAGTGAGCTGCGAGCTAGCCTGCAAAGAAACTGCTGGCTAGGTCGCTCGACTCCACAGCTTGGATTTGGAAAAATAACCTGCATGATTCAACCGTTAGTAAACCTCTGCAAAATTTCCTCGCGCCGTGATAGCCAGCAGGGCCTGCTGGCTTCGCTATTCCGGAATTCCTCACAGCGTCCTTGACCGACCGCTGCAGTACGGACTCGTGAAGGTGATGGCGGCGGGCGACCCCCCAGCGTGGGTCGGCGCAGAGCCTCGTAGCGGGGAAAACATACTGCCAAGCCCACTCTTTTGAGGCGTTGGGGTATTTTCGCTCCAGGGCATACGGCAGAGACGTTCCAGCGTAATGATTCTCCAGATCCTTCTGATGTTGCGTCTTGACCTCTTGCAGGTGTTGCCGAAGCGGTTCCCTGGCGGACGCGGGCAGCATGGTCACGCGATCCTTCTGGCCTTTGCCATCCCTGATTAGAATCTGGTTGGTGGGGAAATCAACGTCCTTTACTCTCAGCCGCAGACACTCCATAAGCCGGAGACCTGCTCCGTAGAGCAGCATGGCCATGATCCGGTCAGGGCCTTGGAGTTGGCTGAGAATAGACCGGACCTCTTCCCGCGTCAAGACCACCGGTAGGCGTCGGGGTCGTTTGGCCCTGATGACTCCCTGTACGTAGCCCACCTTTTGGAACAGGACTTGGTGATAGAGAAATAATAAACGGGTCTTTTGTTGTTTGCATCTCCTCTAGCAATTAGTCAACAAAAGATGCTGATCAAATTTCGCTGCCAGGACAGCTATTTGAGAGGGTGCCTCGACCATCAAATGTCAATGTAGCCGAGGCGGGACTTTGGAGGCAAGGGGAAATTTACTAGGGCTGCGGAAACCGCTCGCTGCAGCTCTTGAGCATATACATGACTAATGCCACTGATCCGACCAGCGAGGCCATGGTAATGAGCGGGGTCAAGAAGGCGTTCCAGCGCTCGCGACGCCGCTTCGCCCTGAGTTCCTCGATGCTCTTTTTGGTCGCCGAACTTTCCATGGGGTGGGCTACGCCAAATGGCGGCGTAGCACCTTAGCTCCGAACCAGAGCATCGCGCCGTCAAAGAGAACCAACGCCACGGCCATCTGCGCCAGAAGAGATCCATGCCAACCCGAAAGAATCAGGGAGCGCATGGCATCAATGGTGTAAGTCATCGGGTTCACCCAGGCAATCAGCCGCATCCACACCGGGAGGGAGTCCACCGGGACGAAGGCGCTGGAAAGAAAGCTCAGCGGCAGGGCAGAGATGCCCAGGATGGCGAAAAAGTCGCCGTGGTTTTCCAGGATGAAGGCGAGGATCAAAGAGATGACGGTTACCCCGAAGCCGAGGAGCAAGCCGATCACCATGAGCGTCAGGACCCCGCCAACCCCGGTAGCGATACGGATGCCAAAAATGAACCCCAATCCCAAAATGATCAGACACTGGAGGCTCGTATTGATATTGATTGCAAGAAAACGGCTGACGAGAATGGAGACGCGCGTGATCGGCGCGCTCATTAAGCGCAAAAGAAAACCGTTCTCCTTGTCGAAGAGCAGAGGGATGCCTCCGGCCATGCTGTTGCCGAAGACGGTGAGGGCCAGGACCCCTGGCAGGAGGTAGGCGCGGTAGTCGCCGCCGACAGAATCCTGGGCAAGCCCCTGAAAGGCCCCACCCATGAAGATGAGGAGGATGACGGGATTGAGCAGATTGAAGGCCATATTAAAGGGCTCCCGCCTGAGGTGAATCATCCAGCGCACGAGTTGCGCCTTGGTCTCTTGCGCAAACTCAAGCATCTATTTTCCTCTCGTCGGCGAACGGGTGGCCAGTATAATGGAGAAAAACCTCGTCTAGGCCCGGGCGGCTATACGTGATGGTGCGTATGGGGATAGAGAGAGAGGCGGCGGACTGAAGGATCTGAGGCAACGCGATTTCATTGCTCTCCACATAGACTTTGAGCTGCGTGCCGTTTTTCACCGTTCCCTGGACAATCCGTAGCTGGGATACGGCCTTTTCCAGAACCTCTAATTCTTTCCTCTGATGTTCATCGGCGCTGGCAATTTCAATGGAGATCACATCTCTTTTCAGTTGGCTTCTCAGTTGCGCCGGGCTGCCTATGACGGCAATCCTGCCGTGCTCGATGATCGCGACAATATCGCACAGCCGTTCCGCCTCGTCCATATAATTGGTGCAGAGAAAGCTAGTCGTCCCTTGCTCCTTGAGTCTCAAAATGTAGCTCCATACGTCTCGGCGCGCCTGAACATCTAAACCCAGGGAGGGTTCATCAAGAAAAAGCAGGGGTGGCCGGTGGATCAGCCCGCAGGCGAGATCGATTTTTTTCTTTGTCCCGCCGGACAGATATCTCGCCCGGCGGTTTTCATAGCCCGCCAACCCCACCAGGCCCAGCACCTCTCGAATCCTGGAATCCTTGCCTACGGCGGAGAGGTGATAGAGGTCTGCATAATAGCGCAAGTGCTCTTGCACCGTGAGATAGGGATCAACGGTCAACTCCTGCGGAACGTAGCCAATGAGGCTACGCACCCGGACCGGATCCTTGAGGATGTCCGTTCCGATCACCTCGATTTTTCCCCCATCGGGACGAGCCAGAGTGGTCAGGATTTTAACCGCAGTAGTCTTCCCCGCGCCGTTGGGGCCTAGGAGCCCGAAAATGGTTCCGCGCTCGACCTCCAGAGAGATGTCGTCCAGAGCGGTGACAAGACCATATCTTTTTGTGAGGTTTTCGATGCGGATGACGGCGTTAGACATCTCTCTTCGGAATATATTACGGGACTCCGAGGAAGTCCAATGAAGCCGCGACGGAAAAAAACTCTTGTCAACAGAGAGAATTTCGACTACAAGGAAAGCGATGAAGAAGAATCTGGTCATCGACGTTCATCATCATTGGATGCCTGACGAGCACTACCGCCGGCCCGAGCTTCACGTGCGCCAGGACGAAGAGGTCGTTCACGAGCCTGACCGTTTTCGCATCCAGCGCGCCGGGGTGCAACTCTTCTCTCCACCTAGGATGACCGCCCGGATCGACGAGCAGATCAAGGCGATGAACCGGGCCGGGGTGGACCAGGCCGCCCTTCACGTTGGGGTCTGGCTGGACTGGGTGGATCTCAAAGCGGCACGCCTCATCAACGACAAAATAGCGGAGATCACGGCGCAGTATCCCGACCGTCTGATCCCGCTGGCCCATGCTCCCCCCCTCGAGAGCGAAGGGCAAAGGGAGTTGAAAAGAGCGGTCCTGGAGTTAGGCTGCAAGGGGGTAGGCGTTAACACCCATGTAGGCGGCATCCTGCTCGACAACGAGCGGCTCCACCCCTTCTATAAAACAGTCTCCGATCTCGACATCCCGATTCTGGTCCATCCGGCCGCGGAGATCCCTTTGGCGCATCCTCACGGCATGGAGCAGTTCAACCTCACGAGAAACCTGGGCCGCGCCTTCGACACGACCATTAACATTGCCCGCTTGATGCTGAGCGGCACGCTGGATCGTTTTCCCAATCTCAGGTTCGTCTTCTCGCACTTGGGTGGGGCTTTTTTCGCTTTGAAGAACCGTCTCAATCCCGCTTTTTGGGACAAACGCCCCAAGGGTTTTTTTGACAAGTATAAGAGAAATATCTTTATCGATACCGCCCCTCCCTTTTGGAGCCCGGAAGAGATTCGCTTTGCGGTGCACATGATGGGGGAAGGCCAGGTGCTTATGGGCAGCGATTTTCCCACGATTGGCTCCCTGAAAGACGCGGTCAAGATCATTCAGAAAGCCAAGATGACTGCCCAGGTGAAGAAAAAAGTCCTGGGAGAAAATGCCCGGAGGCTATTCCGCTAAACACTCAGCGGATCACACGCATAAGATTGCCTCCCAGATAGCCGACCAAAGGCGGCAAGGCGAGACTGACGGCGAAACGGACCAGGGAGATCTCTGCGCCGAGAAGAGGGATCTCCCAGATAATGAGCCGGTGAATCCCCAGGAGGGCCCAGGCCGTTACGTAGGCTATGATGGGGCCGACATCTGCCCCCGCGCGATAAAAGGAGACAACGATCGGAAAATGGGTCATGGGCCCGCCGGGAGTGAGAGTCCCTGCCAGAGAACCGACCACGAGTCCCTTGAATCCTGAACCGGCGCCGATCCATCCGACAATCAACTCCTTCGGAATGA
Organism: Deltaproteobacteria bacterium; assembly: GCA_016193465.1. Classification (GTDB taxonomy): domain Bacteria; phylum Desulfobacterota; class Binatia; order UBA9968; family UBA9968; genus UBA9968. The sequence goes on along the minus strand of JACPSE010000180.1, from coordinate 52,369 downwards.
GCACTTGCACCAGCCCGGCCAGAGCAAAGGCGAAGATCATGCGCGGAATAACCTCCACGAGAAGCCTTCCGCCGCCATAGAGCCCATGCAAGGTCACTTCCCAGCCTTGGTAACGTCCTGCAATCCCTATAAGCGCAATCGTCGTCGCTACCATGATCCAAAACGAGCCGTCCATTTGCCTTCTCTCTTTCCTTTTCACCGCCACAATCTTTCCTGCCTGGTTTTTCAACACTCTGTATAAACCGGGGCACGCCGTTATTCAATCGGCAGGCACACCAGTTTCCTTATTGTTATTCATCTGGATCTATGCAAAATTGTGTTATTCTGTCCAAGGGGCCGGTAGACGAAACGGACATGTTTGAACGTAAACCGCGGAGGGAAGGCATGAAGGTATGCAAACAGCTTTCAGTTTTTCTGGAAAACAAGCCGGGAACACTGGCTTGCGTAAGCGGGGCGCTCGCGGCACGTGGGCTCAACATCGTTGCTTTCTCGATATCCGATGCCGTCGACCACGGCGTGATCCGAATGGTGGTGAGTGACCCTGTGCGGGCAACTCACGTTCTCGGTGAGGGCGGGATGATGGTGGTGGAATCGGATGTCATAGCTCTCGACATGCCCAACAAGCCCGGGGCGCTGGCACTAGTGGCGGAAAGGTTGTCCAAGGCGCGAGTCAATATCGAGTACGCTTACGGGACCACGGGCGGGACTAAAGGGAAGGCCCAAGTGATCCTTAAGGCGGACAGTATCCAGCGCGCGCGCAAGGCGCTCGAAAGGAGATGAAAATTGCCGGAGTCGAAGGCCCCTCAGAAAAGGCAGGAAAACTGGTGGGAGTTCTGCCCCGTTTGCGGCTTCAAGCTTTTCAATCAGAAGTGCCGCTTCGTATGTTCCAACCCCGATTGCCATTACTTTCAGAGCTGCAGCGAGTTCGATACCTGATCTGTCGGTTTCTAATACCCTAGGCATAAAAACCAAATTTTAGTATATAGTCCTTTGCGCGTAGAGGTGGAACCCGTCTGTATGTCCAAGACCGCTGGCATCATCATTATCGGCAACGAGGTTCTCTCCGGAAAGACCCAAGATACGAACTCTCATTTTCTCTGTCAGGAGCTGAGAACCCTCGGCGTGGAAGTGCAGCGGATCTCTGTCATTCCCGATGAAATCGAGTTGATCGGCAACGAGGCGGCATCCTTTTCACGGCAGTTTGACTTTGTCTTCACGACTGGCGGAGTGGGTCCTACCCACGACGATGTCACCATGGCAGGCATCGCGCACGGCTTCGGCCTCAAAGTGATCCGCCACCCGGAATTGGAGCGCCGTCTGCGGGAGCGGCACGGAGAGAACATCAACGAGGCCAGGCTGCGGATGGCCGAGGTCCCCGAAGGGGCGGAACTGGTGGGTGGGGGATCACTCTATGCGGCTGTGGCGAAGGTGCGCAATATATATGTCTTCCCGGGCATCCCAAAGATCCTGCAACAGCGCTTTCTCGTCATCAAAGAGCGCTTCCGCGACGCCCCGTTCTTTCTCAACGTGGTCTATGTGAAGGAAGGCGAAGGGGTTATTGCCTCAATCCTTAACAATCTCCTTAAGGACTTTCCTGATCTTCTTCTCGGTTCCTATCCTGTGCTGGATAATCCGGACTACAAAGTCAAGCTGACCCTGGAATCGAAAGATAGGGTCTATCTAAACCGGGCCTTCGAAAAACTAATCAGCACGATTCCCAAAGGGGCCATCCACCGGATCGAGGGGAACTGAACGGATGGCGCAGCAAGAGCCGTGGGGAACGCTGCCGCCGTTTAGAAAGGCCTCTCTTCCTCCCTTTCCCGGAATGTTCGCCGCGCTCGGGCCGGGCGTGATCTTTATGGCGCTCGCCCAAGGCAGCGGGGAGCTGATCTGGTGGCCCTATATCATCGCCAAGTACGGGCTGACATTTCTTTTCCTCCTGCTGCCGGCCTGTTTACTCCAGTTCCCCGTCACCTACGAGATCGGCCGCTACACGATCCTCACGGGCGAAAGCATTTTTCAGGGCTTCATTCGGCTGAACCGGATGTTTGCCTTTTTACTTTGGATCCTCATGACGCTCTCCTTTCTATGGTTTGGCGCCTTTGCCGCCGCGGGCGGGACCTCGCTGGCGGCTCTAACTCACTTTCCCTCAGGCTGGAGTCCGAGAGGCCAAACCCTCTTTTGGGCCTACCTCTCTATGTTTCTGTTTCTCTCGGCCATCCTTCTCAGCAAAGTTATCTACCGGCTGGTAGAGGGCTTCATGTGGGGCGTTGCGCTCCTCACACTGGTCGGCCTCCTATGGGCCAGCGCCCATCCGGATGCCTTAAAAATGATGCCGTCGTTTCTCAAAGGGTTACTCGCTCCTCAATGGCCCATGCCCAGAGCCTGGGACCCGGCGGATGCCACGAAGCTTCTTACCGCGATCACCTTTGCAGGCTTAGGAGGTTTTTGGACTCTCTTCTATTCTTATTGGATTCGGGACAAGGGAATCGGGATGGCCCACTACATGGGAAGAATCACCGGGCCCATCACGGGGAAGCCCGAGGTTATTCCCGCATCGGGTTTTATCCCCGCAGAAGATGGCGGGTTGGCATATATCTCCCGATGGAGGCGCTTTTTGTTTTGGGACGTCAGCATTGGAATAGCGGGAAACATCCTGACAACCGTGATGACCTGTCTCCTGGCCTATGCGCTCCTCTTTCCGAAAGGGCTGCTTCCAGACCACTATGAGCTGGCTGTGGTCCAGGGCCGTTTTTTCGAGCTGAGCTGGGGTTGGGTTGGGAGAATCCTTTTTCTGGTGATCGCGGCGGCTTTCCTCTCCGACACCTGGTTGGCAACGGTTGACGCCGTGAGCCGAATCCACACAGATTGCTTCTATGGTTTTTTTCCCAGGGCCCGCGCCGTTCCTGTGCGCTCGTGGTATCTCTTTTTTCTCCTCCTGTTAACGGCAGTGACCTCGATCACGATCCTCTTGGATGAGCCTGGCCCGCTCATCCTTCTTTCCGCGGTCATCGGCTTCATCGGCACCGTGCTTTTCTCCGTCGCCTTGATTTTTCTCAACCACGTTTACCTGCCGCGCCATTTGCCGCCATCCGCGCGCCCAGGTCGGCTGAATCTTTTTTTTCTCTGTCTCTCCTGTCTGGCTTATGCTGTTTTAGCCGCTGTTTATTTCCTCACAATCACGAAAATGCTCTGATCGGGAAGGGTCCCGGGAAAGCCACACGCGAGAAACGGATTTTTTTCGCTTAGCTGCGCTCGCCCTCTTTTTGTTTCTTGGCGTCACTCATGGCTGGTGTGTGGAAGCTTCCAGAATCAGATTTCCCGTGGGTGATGATCATCGCGACGCTGTGCTTTGCAGGCTGGAGGGCGAAGGGCCTTTTAGAAAAGACCCTGCTGGAAACCGATCTCCCAGCCGAGAAAGAGTCCAAAGGCAACGCTCGCTGTGCCGGCCCCGATCCGTATCCAGCGATTGAGGAAGGCAAAGCGTCGCGCAGTCAAGACAAAGGGAAGGCCGATCAAGCTGCTCAAAGCCAACATTCCTCCCACAGAGCCAAAACCGAAGATCAGGATGTAAGCCAACCCCGCGAGCGGCGAGGGGATCGTCGTCAGGACCAGTAGCATGAGCGCGGCGCTTCCCGCGAGCCCATGAACCAACCCGACCAGAAAAGGCCTGCGCATTAAGTTGAGGGGATGGCGGTGACTGTGGCTTTCTTGGGTATCTTCATGGAGGTGAAAGTGGGTATGCGTTTCGGGATTATGGGCATGGGTATGCAGATGGAGCCTCTCGGACGCGAACGAGCGCCACAAAATGCTCACGCCCAAAAACACCAGCATAACAGCTACCAGAAACTCCAGTCCGAGGGCTACTCGTGGCGAGATCGTCAGACGCAGTCCTATCACAAACAAACCGACAACAAAGAGCGTGGCGGTATGTCCCAGACCCCAGGAGACCCCAATCAAAGAGGCCCACTTGAGGCTCTGGTGCTCGCTGACGATCGTAGAAACAGCGATCACATGATCCGCATCCAAGGCATGCTTAATACCTAGGATGAGACCCAGGCCAAACGCGGCATAAAGGGAAGCTTCCATAAAAAGCGCTCAGACAGAAACCCGTTCAAACGGTTTAAATCGTTCAATCCGTTGAACTGTTTGAACGACTTGAACTGCTGGAACAATTCACATTGAGGGGTTGGCCGCTCTGCGTGCCTATCCAGACCTCTCCTCCCTCAAAGAGCTCTTTCTTCCAGATCGGCACACTCCTCTTGATCTCTTCAATGGCGAAGCGGCAAGCCTCAAAGGCATCAGCGCGATGGGCTGCGGAGACAGCGATCATGACACTGGGCTCGGTGATCTGGACAGGACCGATCCTGTGGACAATGGCCATGCGCTGGATGTTCCAGCGCTTTTTCGCTTCCTCCCCGAGACGGGTCAGCTCCTTTTCTGCCATCTCCGGATAGGCTTCATAATCGAGCGCGATGACCCGGCGCCCTTCGTTGTTGTTTCTTGTCGTGCCGATGAAGGTCACAATGGCCCCGGCCTCGGGGTCGGTGACGAAGTCGACCAGTTCCTGAAGATCAATCGCATCCCTGGTGACGCGGAACATCTCTAGCCTCCGCTGACAGGAGGAACGAAGACCACCTCGTCTTGCTCCTTGAGCACGTAATCTGCGGCCACGTAATCTTGATTGACTGCGTAGAGAAGGCGCATCTCCACCGGAGCCAGTCTAGGATAATCCCGCCGCAAAACCCTCCAAAGCTCTCCAACCGTCATTCCCTCTCTTATCTCCTTTGTGATCTCTCCGGCGCCGGCGCGCTCTCTCAGCATAGCGAAGAATTTGATCTTGACCTTCATTTTCCATGAAGCTGGGAGACCATGTGGCCTAACTCCGGCAAAACCAGACGCCGCATCGCCAGATCGACCGCTCCCTTTGAGCCCGGAAGGGAGATGAGTACTTTTCCCTTGGCCGAGCCGGCGACTGCCCGGCTCATGATCGCTGCCGGACCGATATCCTGGTAACTCAAAAAGCGAAAAATTTCCCCAAAGCCGTCCAGTCTTTTTTCCAAAAAGCGGCTCACCACCTCGTAGGTCCCGTCCCGAGGAGAGATGCCCGTCCCGCCATTGACAATCACCGCATCGACGTCATTTCTACTGAGCGCCCCCTCCAGCAGGGCCTCGATCTGAACCGGCTCGTCCTTGACAATTCGATAACCAGCTAAGCAGTGGCCTTCACCATCCAACAGGGTCTTGATTAGTTGCCCGCTCTGGTCTGTGGTCTCGTCACGGGTGTCACTGACCGTCACAACAAAGCAAGACAGGTTCTTTTTGCCTTTTTCTTTGTGTTCTGCGACCGACATGCCACTCAAATACAAAAATCACTATAACAGCCGCCGGCCGCGAATTCAAACCACTATGGAAGTTAGCCGGAGACCTATTGCAGAGGAGCTAGTGGACAAATATGATACCACCATATGGTTTCAGAGAAAGAGGGCTTTTCCCTCTACGTTCACATCCCTTACTGCGTGAGCAAGTGCCCTTATTGCGATTTCAATTCCCATGTCGTTCCGAAGATTCCTGAGGACGAATACAACGGGGCCTTGATCCAGGAGATGGCTTGCTACGCGCAGAGGGAGGATTGGCGGGGGAGAAAATTGAAGAGCATTTTTTTTGGGGGCGGCACTCCCTCGACCTTCAGTCCGGCGAGCATCGGGAAAATTCTGGAAAGGTCAGTGTCTCTGTTTACTTTCGATAGGGATGTTGAAATCACGCTGGAAGCCAACCCTGGAACCGTGGACGGCGCCCATTTCTCCGGCTACCGTTCCTGCGGCGTCAATCGCATCAGTATCGGTGCGCAAACTTTTCAGTCCCGCCTGCTCAAATTTCTCGGCCGGGTCCATACGGCCGATGAGAGTCGGGAGGCGCTAAAGACCGTTCATCAGGCCGGTTTTGAAAACTTCAGTGTGGATTTGATCTATGCCATTCCGGGACAATCCCTGGCGGATTTAAAAGCTGACCTGGAGGAGGCCTTGAGCTTTCACCCTCCGCACCTCTCCGCCTACAACCTGACGATAGAAGAAGGAACCCCTTTTCATCGGGAATACCGGCAGGGGAAAATCCGTAATTTGCCCGAAGAGGAAGAGATTGCGATGGCGGAGCTGATCGGTGAGACTCTGTCCAGAACGGGTTTGGAACGCTACGAGATCTCGAACTATGCCAGGCCTGGATGGCACTCGCGCCACAACGTCAATTATTGGCGTAGCGGAGATTATCTCGGAATCGGTGCCGGCGCGCACTCCTATAAACAACAACAGGACAACGGCGCCTTAGGATGCAGATGGCAGAACGAGAAAAGTCCCGCAACCTACATGGAAAGGGTCCTCAAGTCCGGGCAGGCTGTGGTGGAAAGGGAGCAGAGCGATCCGGCGAAGGCTGTGGCTGAGTTTATGTTCCTCGGCCTGAGGATGACGCGGGGCATTTCGGCCCAAGAGTTTTCCCGCCGCTTCGGAAAAAAGCCCGCCGAGTTTTATCCCCAAATTCGAGACTGGCTAGAAGGAGGTCTGATGGAGCAGAAGGATGAACGGCTCCGTCTCACGCGTCGCGGCCTGCTCGTCGCCAACTCGATTTTCGTTGACTTCGTTTAGAGCAGTAAAAGCGGCAAAACAACCTTCGTCGTTTTCATCTTTTCGCTAGTGCTTTCTCTACGAGAGCACGCAAGTCCGGCCAAAGATTTAGCGCAAGAGCGGCCTTATGTCCGTTGGGCGACATCTTTGCCCACGTCTTGCGGATGATGCGGATGAGTTTTTCCTCCTCGTGCTTCTCGGCAAATTCGGCAAAATAGCTTTCCAGAAAAACCAAGCAGGTCACATCTTCTAAGATTTGAACTTCCGCAGCCGGCTTCAATTTCTCCTTTCTAAGCAGTGCCTGAATACGGCCGATAGTGGCTTGGGCATAGCCAACCTTTCTAAGAATTTCGCCAGCGGTTTCGGCATGGAATGTCGCAAGGGCCATTCGCCATTGGATGTAGCCTCGCCGATTCATGGGGTATTGGTTGCGAGGGATATTCCATCGGCGGATGTGCTGGCAGCGAGCGGCAAGCCTCAACTCTTCAGAAGCATCGGGGGCAAACCTTTCGAGCCATGCGGTCATTCGCTTGGCATAGAGTAGTTCTTTGGGCAGCTCAACGCCTTCAAAGGTTTCCGTATGAGGATCTTCGGCATTAGCGCCGTCGAAGCAGGCGATTGCTTCGTTGAAACGTACAGGATCGGAGATCATGTTATGAGTTCTCGCTCTTTGATAATCGTTCACGCTATCCCATCAATCATAAGTTCATCAAAGGCAAAAGGGGGAAGGCGCGACCCCAATTGCCCCATATAGAGCGTTAGGCGGCAGTTGCTGTCGCTTGCGCCTGTCTGAGGCGCGTTTGCGCGGACGTGGAGGATCCAATCCGGCCAACACGACCAGTAACTAATAACGAGTAACGAAATTCACGTGCCGACCTGCCACGAGGAGAGATAACGCTCCTGTTCTTCGGTGAGCTTGTCGATGTGGATCCCCATGCTGACGAGCTTCAGACGCGCCACCCAATCTTCGACTGCCTGGGGGACATCGTAGACTTGAGGCGCGAGCTTGGCGCGATTTTTTACCGCCCACTCCGAAGCAAGGGCCTGCGTGGCGAAGCTCATGTCCATTACCGAGGCCGGGTGTCCTTCGGCGGCGGCCAGATTGACGAGCCTCCCTTCACCCAAGAGGTAGATCCGCTTGCCTCCTGGCAGGGTATAGGCGTCCACGTAGTTGCGGACATTTTTTTCTTCCTTTACTGCCATCTGCTTGAGCGCCTTGATGTCGATCTCGATATCGAAGTGGCCGGAATTGCAGATCACCGCGCCGTCCTTCAGGAGTCTCAGATGCTCTTTGCCGATCACATGCATGTCGCCGGTCAGGGTAATGAAGAGGTCCCCAACCTTTGCCGCCTCTTTCATGCTCATCACTTCAAATCCGTCCATCGCGGCCTCAAGGGCGCGTATCGGGTCGACTTCGGTCACGATTACCTTCGCTCCCATACCGCGGGCGCGCGAGGCGACTCCCTTACCGCACCAACCGTAGCCCGCAGCCACGACCCTCTTCCCGGCTAACAGGATATCCGTGGCCCGGATGATGCCGTCAATGGTCGATTGTCCGGTGCCGTAGCGGTTATCGAAAAGGTGCTTGGTGCTGGCGTCGTTCACGGCTATGACCGGGATCTTGAGGGCGCCGTCGGCGGCCAAGGCCCTGAGCCGAATCACGCCGGTGGTGGTCTCCTCCATGCTGGCAATCATTTTACCGGCGAGGCGGGAGTAATCCTTGTGCAGCATGGAGACCAAATCCGCGCCGTCATCCATAGTGATGACCGGCGCGTGGTCCAGGGCGGCGCGCAGGTGGCGGTAGTAGGTCTTGTGATCTTCTCCCTTGATGGCGAAGACCGGTATCCGTTGGTGCTTCACCAGGGAGGCGGCCACATCGTCCTGCGTCGAAAGAGGGTTGGACGCGCACAGAACGACTTGGGCACCGCCGGCCTTTAACGTCTTCACCAGATTAGCCGTCTCTGCTGTGACGTGGAGGCAAGCGGACAAGCGCAATCCCTGAAGCGGCCGCTCCTTTTGGAAGCGTTCGCGTACCCTTCTCAACACAGGCATGTCCTGATCGGCCCAGAGAATACGCTTTTTTCCCTGCGGCGCTAATCCAAAGTCGCGGATGTCAGATCTCTTTACAGCCATGCCTTAAAACCCCACACAATTCAGAATGCAAAGCGCAAATTGAAAAATAAAAAAGTTTGCTTTCTGCGTTTTGCGATTTAAATTTTGCATTGGTTGGATTTGGTCAGACCTTTGCCGCAGCTTTCTTCAGGTCTCCGACCCGGTCGGTTTTCTCCCAGGTAAAGTAGCCGTTCTCTGGGATGCGCCCGAAGTGGCCGTAGGCTGCCGTGGCGCGGTAGATGGGCCGCTTTAAGTCCAGGGTTTCGATAATGCTCTTGGGCCTTAGATCAAAAAGCTCTTGTATGATCCGGCCCAACTCTTTATCTGGTATGGCGCCGGTATCGAAGGTGTCCACCAAAACCGACACAGGCTGGGCTACGCCGATAACATAGGCCAATTGGACCTCGCATCTGCGGGCCAATTTTGCCGCAACGATATTTTTGGCGATGTAGCGGGCCATATAAGCGGCGCTGCGGTCGACCTTGGATGGATCCTTGCCTGAGAAGGCGCCGCCGCCGTGTCGTCCCATGCCGCCGTATGTATCTACGATGATCTTGCGGCCAGTCAGCCCGCAATCTCCCTGGGGACCGCCCACCACAAAACGACCTGTGGGATTCACGTGATAGACCGTGTTCTTGTCCAGGTATTCCTTCGGGATCATCGCCTTGATGACCCCTTCGATGACCGTTTCTCTGAGTTTGCTGTACTCCACATCTGGGGCGTGCTGCGTCGAGATGACCACGCTATTGACCCGCGCCGGTCTGCTGTCGCGGTACTCCACCGTGACCTGAGATTTGCTATCGGGTCTGATGAAAGAAGCCTCTCCGCCTTTACGGATCTTGGCCAGATACTTGACCAGACTGTGCGCCATTTGGATGGGGAAGGGCATCAGCTCTGGGGTCTCATCGCAGGCGTAGCCGAACATCATCCCCTGATCCCCCGCCCCCTGCTCTTTGTGGAGGCCTTCTCCCTCGGTTACTCCCTGGGAGATATCCGGCGACTGCCGCTCCACCGCGGTAATGATGGCGCAGGTGTTGCCGTCAAAGCCCGCGGCAGAGTCGGTGTAACCGATGTCGCGCACCACCTGGCGGGCGATATCGTTGTAACTGACCGTGGTTTTGCTCGTGATCTCGCCGGCGACCACGATCATCCCGGTTTTTGCCAGCGCCTCACAGGCTACCCGGCTGTCTGGATCTCCGCTTAAATGGGCGTCGAGGATGGCGTCAGAGATCTGATCGCACATCTTGTCCGGATGCCCTTCAGAAACAGACTCTGAGGTGAAAAGGAAATCCTTGGCTGCCATTTAACAAACCTCCCGGGTTAACCGTTAAGAAGCGAATCTTTTTTTCTATATCGGATAAGGAAGAGGGAATCAAGGTTACTCGCTCTCGTGGAATTTTTTTTCCACAAGTCTCTCGATGGCGCGCATCGCCTCCTCCGCGTCCTCGCCTTTCGCTTCCACGCGGATTTTGCTTCCCCGAGTGGCAGCCAGGGTGAGCACGCCCATAATACTCCTTCCGTCCACTACCTGGCTGTCTTTGGCGATCTTTACCTCAGCGGTAAATCGGTTTACCGTTTGGACCAGAAGGACAGCGGCCCTGGCGTGCAGGCCGAGTTTGTTTTTGATCTCCAGCTTTTTGACTACTTTGACCATCCATCTACTTATCAATATCTCTGTGCTTCACGTGAATCCGAAACCGGCCCTGGTCGAGCCTTCTTTTTAATTCCTCCACCAGGACCACCGAGCGGTGTTTTCCCCCGGTGCAGCCGAGGGCCAGGGTTAAGCTGCTCTTTCCCTCCGTTTCATATTGGGGCAGGGTGAATTCTAGCAGAGAGTAGAGCCGATCCAAGAAGGTATGGGTTTCCTCCCTTTTCAAGACGAATTCTTCCACTGCCGGTTCCAGGCCGTTTTTGGCCCTCAGTTCGTCGACAAAGAAGGGGTTAGGGAGGAAGCGCACGTCCAGGATCATATCGGTGTCGTGCGGGATGCCGTATTTATAGCCGAAAGAAGTTAGGAAAAGGCTCATCTTGCCCGGGCTGGCGCTCTGGCTGTAATACCGCGCCACCTCCTTTTTGAGTTCATGGACGTTGAGGCCGCTGGTATCGATGACTTTATCCGCCAGGGCCCGCATTCCCTCCAGCGCTTTTCTCTCGCGGGCGATTCCTTCCTCGATCGAACCCTCACCGGCCAACGGGTGGGGACGGCGGGTTTCGTTGAAGCGGCGCAAGAGCACGCCGTCGTCAGCGTCAAGAAAAAGGACCTCCACGCGGTAGCCCGCTGCGCGCAGCTCCGCCAGAACCTCAGGCCACGACTGAAGGAAAAGGCCTTCTCTCAGGTCAATTCCTAAGGCGATCCGCTTGATCTCCTCTCGGTATCCTTGACACAGTTCGATGAACTTGGGGATCAAAACCACTGGCAGATTGTCAATGCAGAAGAAACCGCCGTCTTCGAGAGCCCTGATCACGACGCTCTTTCCCGAACCGGAGAGTCCGGTAACGACGATGATGTGCAGGCCATCCACCATAAATAGCAAAGAAGCCTTCAGCTATCAGCCTTTTTTGTTTTGCTGATGGCTGATTGCCGACTGCCGAACGCTTCTTTAGAACTTCCCGTCTTCTTCTTTGATGGCGTTGAAGATCTCCTCCTTGGTTTTTTCCTGCATGAGCCGGGAGCGAAAGGAAGCATCCTTAAGCAAACGAGAGATCCGTGCCAGGGCCTTCAGGTGATCTGTCGTGGAATCTTCCGGTGCTACAAGGAGAAAAAAAAGATAGGTCAAACCGCCGTCCAGGGAATCGAAGTCCACGCCCTGAGAGCTACGGGCAAAGGCTCCAAAGACCCGTTTGACCGCGGCCATTTTTCCATGCGGGATCGCGACCCCTTCGCCGATCGCTGTGGTGCTGACCTTTTCCCTGTTGAGCAGGGTATCGAGCAACCTTTGCGCATCGAGAGATGGGTCCTTCGACGCCATCCAATCCGCCATTTCTTTGAGAGCCTCTTTCTTATCCCTGGCCTTGAGGTCGGGAATAATTCCAGCGGCATCCAAAAAGTCTGTAATCTTCAACCCGTCACCTTTCTTCTCCGCAGCCTGGTTTTGGTCTTGTGCTTCCTGACCTGCTGCTCGACCTTGTCGATCACCAGATCGATGGCGGAATAGAGATCCGTTGTTTCCTCCCGTCCGTGGATGGTGAGCTTGCGGGTTTGCAACGTCACTTCGGCGACCTGTCGGTCCCTGGAGTCAACAGAAAGGACCACGTGGACGTCCAACGGACGATAGAAATATTTGCCGATTTTATGCACCTTCTCTTCGGCGTAACGCTTCAGGGCATCGGTGGGTTGCGTGTGACGGAAGGTCACGGAGACTTTCACATCGCTCATATCTGTCCTCCCGTGTCTATCACCTATTTCCGTAAGTAGGGCTGCCGCCGCTTGGAGGAGGGAAGGATACGCATCGCCTCGCGGTACTTGGCCACGGTGCGTCGGGCAATGTCAATCGACTGCTCGCCGAGAAGTCCGGCGATGTACTGATCGCTGTAAGGCTTCCTAGGATCCTCGGTTGAAACGATGCTACGGATTTTGTCTTTGACGCTCTCAGAAGCAATGTCCTCTCCGTTTCCTGACTTGAGGCCACTTTGGAAAAAATATTTAAGCTCATAAAGCCCCTGGCAAGTGTGGACATACTTGTTGGCCGTGGCGCGGCTCACGGTAGACTCATGCATGCCAATATCTTCCGCCACGTCTTTAAGCACCATAGGTTTTAAGTGCCTAACCCCCAGTTCGAGGAAATCCCGCTGAAATTTAAAAATACTCTGCGTCACGCGGTAAAGGGTCTGCTGCCTTTGCTGGATGCTTTTGATCAGCCAGGTTGCCGCCCGCACCTTTTCCTGGAGATACTGCCTGGCGTGCTCCTCTTCTTTTCCCTCCTGCCCGGCAAGGCGCCGGTAAAGGGAACTCACGCGCAGACGGGGCATCCCTTCGTCGTTGAGAAACACCATGTATTCGTCGCCGATCTTCTCCACGGAGACGTCCGGGATGATCGTGCGGACCTCGTCTTGTTCAAAACCTCGCGCCGGCCGCGGCTCCAGAGAAGCTATCAGATGCGACGCCTCCACTAGCTCCTCTACAGAGACGCCGAGTTCCCGGCACAACTTGTCGTAGCGTTTGCTCTCCAACTGGGAGAGATGATCAGAGACCATTCGCGCCGCCAAGCTGGCGCCGAGGCCGAGGTTCTCTAACTGAACAAGAAGGCACTCTCTGAGATCACGCGCTGCGACTCCGACCGGATCGAAAAACTGGATCTGTTTTAAAACCACCTCCACCTCTTCGTGGGTGGCCGCGGTCGCCTGACAAACCTCTTCCGGGGAGACCGCCAGGTAACCGCGCTCATCCAGGTTGCCGATGATGTAGAGACCGATGGTTTCCTCACGGTCGCTGAGTCTGGAAAGGCGCAGTTGCCAGACTAAGTGATCTTCTAGAGATGTCTTTTTGGTCAGAGTATTTTCCCACGTAGGAGGACCTTCATCCTCCTCGCGGGAAGCCTCCGCCGTTAAGGAACCGTGGACAGAATTGGAATGAGTATCAATATACTCTTGCCAGTCCAGAGTGCCAATCTTATCCGCTGTCGATAGTTCGCGCTTTATCTCCGGCGGGATCACCTCCGATATTTCCGCTTCGCCCGCCACCAGGGTCTCCAGGACCTCCCCCCTTTCCTGGGGAGGCCCCTCCTCCAGCGCCGGGTTCTCCTGCAGCTCCAGCGAAATGAGTTCCTCCAGCTCAACGCGGGAAAGCTGGAGCAGCTTGATGGCCTGCTGCAGTTGAGGCGTCATGACCAACTGCTGGGCCAGCTTTTGAACCTGTCGGATCTCCAGTGCCATGGCTACATTTTGAAGCCTTTGCCGAGATAGACTTTTTGCACCTTCGGGCTGGAAGCGATTTTTTCCGGGGTCCCTTCCTCTAGGACCGTTCCTCCGCTGAGGATATAGGCGCGATCGCAGATTCCCAAAGTCTCGCGCACGTTGTGGTCCGTGATGAGAAGTCCGATGCCGCTCGTCGTAAGCTTGCGGATGATTTTTTGGATCTCCGCCACCGCGATTGGATCCACCCCGGTGAAGGGTTCATCCAGGAGAACAAAGAACGGGGAGAGCACCAGCGCACGGGCGATCTCGACCCTACGCCGCTCACCGCCGGAGAGGGTATAGGCTTTATGATTGGCGATGTGGGAGATGCCAAGCATGCGCATCAGTCCCTTGGAGCGCTCCTTTTGTTCTTCTTCGCTGAGATCCAGGGTTTCCAGGATCGCGAGGAGGTTTTCCTCCACGGTGAGGCGACGGAAAACGGAAGACTCTTGAGGGAGATAGCTGATCCCGGCGCGGGCACGTTGATAGGTCGGCACCGAGGTAAGATCGTCGCCGTTTAAAAATACCTTTCCCTGATCCGGACGCACCAGTCCCACCATCATATGAAAGGTCGTCGTCTTTCCCGCGCCGTTAGGCCCAAGGAGCCCCACCACCTCGCCCCCTTGAACCTCCAGATGAACTCCATCGACCACACGGCGCCCATTATAGGACTTTGTTACCCCCTCCGCCTTAAGCACGCTCATCGCTCTTTGCCCGGACCAGCCATTCCTTTCCTTCGGCCTTCTATCTCTTCAGGAAAGATGACCGCCTTGACTCTTTCGTTCCCTCCTTCAACCACAGCGCGGTCCTCTTCGATAAAAAAAGTAATGCGGTTTCCCGAAACCTCGCTGTTTCCCTGGCGCACTACGGGACTTCCAGTGAGCGTAATGATCCTGGCCTTACCGTCGAAGACGGCCTTGGCCCCCCGTGCGACTTTGTCCCCCTGGACCACCTGCACCTTGCCTTCAGCGACCGCCTCTTTGAGCTCCTTCATGGCGGGATCGTAGTAAGCGATCAGGGTCTCGCTTCTCATGGTTATATCCGCCTGAACGGCAACGACCTGACCCTTATAGGTGATAGTGTTTCTCTTCCGGTCCGCCTCCATCCAATTCGAGCTGATAAAAATGGGATCTTTCCTGCTGGCCTGGAATGCAGCTCCTTCAGACTTCTTTTTTTCCTCTTTGCTGCCGGCCTCTGCGGCCCAGGCAAGGGGCTGGAGCGCAATCATGAGGCACACCGAGACGCACCATTCGCGCCACCAGACCGGCAAATGATAGTTTGCTCTTTCCCGCTCCATCAACCTCGTGCCCTCTTGCTTTCCATGCGCCGTGGTTCCAGCTTGGTCTTGACTTTCTTGAGCAGTCTCATCTTCTCTTCGTCCAGGCCAATCTCCATTCCCACGCCTTCCAACTCCAGGCCATCACCCTTCACAGTCACTTTGCCGGGTAATACCACCTGGTTCTTGCTCTTGAGGTAGAGAATTTCATCGGTGTTCAGGACAAATCCCCGGTAGTTGACGTGGACCTGGCCTTGGAGATGGGCCTTCTCCATCTCTCCCCCGGCGTCTGCGAGCCACAAGTGGCCGTCGTCCCCCGTAACCTCTATAATAGAACTGCCCTTTTGGTAAAAGATCATGCGCGGTTTTTTGATCACCACCTCTTTTTGCGTCTTGAGATAATGGGCCTCCGCGCCGAAAAGCTCCCAGACTTTTTGTCCCCCTTCCAGCTTGGCGCGATGAAAGTCTTTGATGCGCAGAGCGGCCTCGGGAACATAGTCCAACAGTTTGCTGGGATTTTCCTTAATTTCTCTGGCCTTCGTCAGCCAGATGTTTTCGGCTACCTTGTAGGCCACTCCGCCTAGCGAGGCAAAGATCGCGACAAGGAGAACCGCTCCTAAGGTCTTGCGCCTCATGGCAATCCCAAATCCAGGGCAAAAATACCACCTTTCAAAAAAGCTGTAAAGGAGATAGGCACGAATTTTGCTTAGAACACAGACGAAGGCTGGAGACTAATCAACTGGCATAATATCTACGGGTGAGCTCTTTCCATCTACCTTGAGCTTTGAGCAGGAGTTCCACAATCTCCCGCACGGCGCCCCGTCCTCCTCCGGTGGCGGTCACATAGTGGACCTGGCGCTTCAATTCCGCCCAGGCATCCCGCACAGTCACGGCAAGTCCCACCCTTTTGAGGACGGGGAGATCCACAATATCATCCCCTACGTAGGCGATCTCTTGGTCCTTGAGTCCACTTTTCCGCTTGATTTTCTGATAGACATCGAGCTTGTTGTAAACCTGCTGGTAAACCGTCCGAATGCCGAGATCCCTGGCGCGGCGGCTTACGACTTTGGAGCGCCGCCCTGTGATTAGTGCGATCTGAATCCCGGCGCGCAGTAGCAGCCTGATTCCATGTCCGTCACGCACATCAAACCGTTTGATCTCCTCCCCGCGATCGTTCATAACGATCCCGCCGTCCGTGAGCACCCCATCCACGTCCAACAGGAGGAGTTTTATTTTTTTGGCCTTGTTGCGGATCTTGGCTGGAATACGTTGCATAGGTTTTTCTTTAAGCCCCTCGGCGCTTTCGGCCTCCGGCCCGGTCAAGAGCCTCGCCCCAGCGGGAAAGGAACGCCGTCACAAACGTATGTTCACCCTTGGGATCAGTTGCCAACGGGGCAAGCGACATTGCCACACTCAGTGCGAGATGATACCCCTCGGAGCGGGAGGCGACGGCACGCCTATAAGCCGGGTGCGCCGTATTGACCCACACTATGGACTCCTCCAGCCGCCCCAATTCCGGGTCGTCAGGACGATCTTCAAACTGGATGGTGAGGCCGTATCGAACTGGACGTCGCGTGTTCTTCGTACCCGGCAATACAGGGCCGGGAGTAGAGGGCTGCGGCGAACTCGGGGCTTCAGCGGCTCCTGACTCTTTCTTCGTCTGAAGCCCTGCGCCTGGCTCTTGAACGGCAGAGTCAGTTGCCGTTTCCCCGGCTTCCAGGGTGGCAAAAGTCGGCGCCGTGGAGGGAGCAGCCCCCTCTTCTCCGTTTTTCCCGATGGGTAACCGCTTCTGACCTCCCGCTCGTTGCTCGACCAGCGGGGTCAGCAAAGGAAATTCATGAGAGAGCTCCTCGATGACGCGCTCCAGGTCGCGTTCCAGGGGGCGGGCGGCGCGTCGGCGGGCCTCTTCGGCGGGCGGGCGGGCATCACCCCACGCCGTGAGTTGTCTCGAGACCGCTTCTTGAAGCGCCTTGCGGTAGGCAAGGTAGGCGGCCCCTCTCTGTCCCGCTCGGATGAAGTCGCCTTTGTTTAGCGTCAGGCAAGCCGCCAGTGGGGGGACTTCAATGAGGCCGCCGACCTGCTCAGGCGCCTGGGGCGCCAGGCCGAGCCAGTCCCAGCCGCGCTTGATGATCTTGCCGAAGGTGCTGATTCCAATACCCCGCTGCTCCTCCGGCAACGGCAGGTTTTGACGGATGAGATAACCCATGGCGGAGGGCTTGCGCTTGCGAACGAGGCGCACCTCGATGGGCGCCACCTCCGGCGCTTGCCAGGCATGCTTTCCGAGCATGCGACCGTTCACCGCGAAGGTGACACCGCGAGGATAGTGGGGCGCAAGAAAATGGTCGAATGCGGGATCCAGCAGCGGTTGATAGTGGCGACGCATTGAGCCTTCGAGAAAACCTGGGTCCAGCAAAGGCGAAAGCGCATTTTGGAGTTTGAGGCGAACCGCGGTTCCGCGCTCGTTAACCAGGCCTGGGGGTGGAGCCCATTTCCACGGGGCACGGTGGCGTGAAGCCAGATGCCAACTGGTGGCGACATGGCTCTTCCCGCGCCGGGTTTCGGTCAGCACTTCCTCGCTGATGAGCAGTCCGAGCTTGATCCCCACCCCGGCAAATCCGATTCCTTGTCCTCGGCTTTTCGTGCTGGCGGCGAGGTCGTGGTACCGGGCCAGCTCCCGCCTCTGCATGCCGGAGCCGTCGTCCGTCACCGAGAGCGTGGCCTGTCCGGCATCCGCATCTATGAGAATTCGGCTTGCCCCGGAATCGAGCGAGTTGGCCACGATTTCGGTGAGAATGGTCTCCTCAATCGCGCCGGGGTAAGCGTCGCGCAGGTCTTCGAGGAGGTGGAGCAGGTCAACGCGCGTTTCGCCCATTTCTTTCTACCTTAGACAAGGATTTTTCAATTTACTGCTGACAGCTTTTAGCGGAGAGTATCCGATAGGAACTTGTTGTGTCAATCCGGGGGTCGGCTTCCAGGCAGATGTTGGCCGGTCGCATACTGCGTAATCTGGCTCTTGACCTCCATACGGCAGCGCCGTATAATGCATCTGTGTTCAGCCTCATCGAGACGCGGCTCTTTACTCGCCTCGTTCAAGAATACCTGGATGACGATGAGTACCGCGAGATTCAGAAAGTCTTGATGGATAATCCTGAAACTGGGAACGTCATTCCCGGCTCAGGCGGTGTACGCAAACTTCGCTGGCGTGCGCCGGGCCGAGGGAAGCGTGGTGGGTATCGCGTGATCTACTATGCCAGGATCACACAGGGCGTAATCTGGATGCTGACAATGTATCCGAAGAACGTGGCTGAGAACATCCCCGCCCATGTTTTGCGGCAGATTCGAAAGGAGGCCGAAGATGGCTAAATCCAAACGCAATGTTGGTCTCGAGATCCTTGAAGGTCTTCGTGAAATCAAGCGCGGCGAGCATGGCCGCGTGATCAACGTTCCCGAGGTCGCAAGTATTCGAGAGAAGACCGGACTTTCTCAAGCACGATTTGCCCAGCTACTTGGTGTGTCGGTCCGTACTCTGCAGGATTGGGAGCAGGGGCGTCGAGCCCCATCCGGTGCTGCAAGAACTTTGCTTGTCGTTGCGGCCAAGAATCCGCGTGTCTTGCTCGACGTGGCTTAAGTGAGGAATTGAGGGTCAGGCTTGCCTTCTTGCTATTTCTGAATTTCGGCCCTCACGAATCACAGCCTGCAATCTACTGACCCTTAATCTCATGTGGATTTTGACCACGAATAGCACGCCGGAACTAGACAATACCGGCTTTTAATAGGTCGTGAAGATGAAGAACGCCGGCGGGTTTTCGCCCGCGGTCCTCCAGAATGAACAGAGAGGTAATGGAGTGCTCCTCCATGACTTCAACCGCGCGTACGGCGAGGGCGTTGGCAGGTATGGTCTTGGGGTTACGGCCCATCAGATCCTTTGCCTTGAGACGGAAGATATCGCCCTTGCTCTCCAGCCCCCGTCTCAAGTCTCCGTCAGTAATAACGCCGATCAGGTTGCCTTGGCCATCAACTACCCCGGTCACCCCAAGCCGTTTGGAGGTAATCTCCAAAAGGGTCTCCTTAATCGGGGTTTCCTCAGTCACAAGCGGCAACTCGGCGTCCCTGTGCATAAGGTCCTCGACCTGGAGCAGAAGCTTGCGTCCTAAAATTCCGCCCGGATGGCGCAGGGCAAAGTCCTCCTCCTTAAACTCCTTCTCCTCCAGCAAAACAACAGCCAGCGCATCGCCCATGGACAGCGCCGCTGTCGTGCTCGCCGTAGGCGAAAGGCCCATAGGACAGGCCTCCTCTTTGACCGCGGCATTCAAGACCACGTCTGCGGCGCGGGACAGGGTCGAGTTGGGGTTGCCGGTGATGACGATGAGCTTTAATCCAAGCCGCCTGGTGATGGGAAGGAGTTTCAAAATCTCGTCGGTCTCACCGCTATTGGAAACGGCGAGAACCACATCCCCCTTCATAATCATCCCCAGATCGCCATGGACCGCGTCTCCGGCGTGGAGGAAAAGGGCTGGCGTCCCTGTACTGGAAAGGGTGGCGGCAATTTTGTGGCAGATGAGCCCAGATTTTCCCAGTCCGGTCACCACGACTTTTCCCTTACACTTGTAAAGGAGATCCACGGCGCGAACAAAGCTCTCGTCCAGCCGCTCGATGAGAGAGAGAATTCCGTGGGCTTCGATATCGAGCACATCACGGGCTCGCTTTAGAATCTTGGCAGCATCCATCATGATCTGCCTTTTAACAGGCCGTCAATCTCCTTGACGATTTTAAGTAGCCCCTCTACCTCTTTAAGCGGGAGGGAATTGGGGCCGTCGCTGAGCGCATGGTCGGGATCTTCGTGGACCTCCATGAAAAGGGCGTCAACCCCCGCCGCCACGCCGGCGCGAGCCAAGGCGGGGATGAACCTGCGCTCGCCCCCTGAGGCATTACCGAGTCCTCCGGGGAGTTGAAGGCTGTGGGTTGCGTCAAAAACTACAGGATAGCCTAGTTCCCTGAGCGCTACCAGGGAGCGCATATCGGCGACAAGATTATTGTACCCGAAGGAGACTCCCCGTTCCGTCACCATAATCTGCTCATTACCGGTGGAGGTGATTTTCTCAACCACGTGGCGCAGGTCCCACGGAGCCAGGAACTGTCCCTTTTTGATGTTGACTATCCGTCCCGACTTAGCCACGGCAATGACGAAATCGGTCTGGCGGCACAGAAAAGCGGGAATCTGAAGTATGTCCACAGTCTCTCGGGCCAGGGGCACCTGCTCCTTCTCGTGTACGTCCGTAAGAAGAGGCACGCCGACCTCCTCCTTCACCCGGGCCAGGATCTTAAGCCCTTTCTCGATGCCGGGTCCGCGGTAAGATTCCACAGACGTGCGGTTGGCCTTGTCATAGGACGACTTGAAAATAAAAGGAATGCCCACCCGGTCCGCCACCTCCTTGAGATAAGAGGCGTGTTTCAGGGCGGACGCCTCCCCCTCGATGACGCAGGGACCCGCGATCAAGGCGAGCGGGCGGCCTGCACCGATCTCAAAACCTCCCACTTGGACGCTCTTAGCTATCATTGCGGTCAGGTCCGCGCCACCTTGATTCTGGGGACTTCTCTAAATGCCAACCGGTTTTGCAAGGCCGCTTTGACGAAGCCCTTAAAAAGGGGATGGCAGTCCAGGGGACGGGACTTGAACTCGGGGTGAAACTGGCAGCCCAAGAACCACGGGTGGTCTTTCAGTTCGACAATTTCTACAAGGTTGCGGTCCGGTGAAAGTCCGCTGAGAACCATCCCGTGACGGCTAAAGAGCTCGCGGTAGCTGTTGTTGAATTCGTAGCGATGGCGGTGGCGCTCAGAGATCTTTTTCTTGCCATAGAGTTTTAAGGCCGAGGAATCCTCCTTCAGGATGCAGGGATAGGCCCCCAGCCTCATCGTTGCCCCTTTCTTTTCGATCTCTTTCTGCGTTTCCATGAGGTGGATCACCGGATGAGGGCTCCTTGCATCAAACTCGCTCGAATTGGCTCCAGCGAGGCCGCAGACGTTGCGAGCGAACTCGACAACCGCCATCTGCATCCCGAGACAGATGCCGAAGTAGGGAATGCGATTCTCCCGCGCGTAGCGGACCGCCGCGATCTTTCCTTCGCTCCCTCGGTCGCCGAAGCCCCCCGGCACTAAGATGCCATCGGCGCGATCCAAGAGGTCCTTCACTCCTACCTCTTCGATCTTCTCCGCCTCTATACAATCCAATTCTACCCTGGTGTCATTGGCGATGCCCCCATGGACCAGCGCCTCCATGAGGCTTTTGTACGACTCCTTGAGGCTCATGTACTTTCCCACAACCGCGATCCGAACTGTCTCTTTGGGATTCTTTAGAACCTGGACAATCCTCTGCCACTTTCTCAAGTTGGGCGCGCCAGTCCATATATGGAGCTTCTCAACAATTTTCTCATCCAGCCCCTCCTGGTGGAAAATGAGCGGGACCTCGTAGATCCATTCCACGTCCTTGGCGGTAATGACAGCGCTCTCCTCTACGTTGCAAAAGTGAGCGATCTTGGCCTTCAACTTTTTATCTAGGAGCCGATCGGTTCGGCAGAGAAGAATATCAGGCTGAATCCCCACGCCGGTGAGCTCTTTTACGCTGTGCTGCGTGGGCTTCGTTTTCAGTTCCCCGCCGGCGGCGATGTAGGGGACTAATGTGAGATGGACGTAGAGAACGTTCTCTTTTCCCCACTCCCAGCCAAACTCTCTGACCGCCTCCAAAAATGGCAGCCCCTCGATGTCCCCTACGGTTCCCCCTACCTCGCATATCAAAATGTCGCAGTCTTCTGCGGCAGCGCGGATGCGTCGCTTGATCTCGTCGGTGATGTGGGGAATCACCTGCACCGTGCCGCCCAGGTAGTCCCCGCGGCGCTCTTTGGCGATCACGGTCTCGTAAATCTGCCCGGTCGTGCAGTTATTCTTGCGGCTCATCAGCGTGGAGACATAGCGCTCGTAATGCCCTAAGTCGAGATCGGTTTCCGCGCCGTCCTCGGTGACGAAGACCTCGCCATGCTGGTATGGGCTCATCGTTCCAGGATCAACGTTGATGTAGGGATCCATCTTGAGCAGAGCGACCTTGAGACCCCGACTCTCCAGGAGCGCGCCGATAGAGGCGGAGGCCAAGCCTTTTCCCAGGGAGGAGACGACTCCGCCAGTAACAAAGATGAATTTGGTTTTTACGCTAGCCATTTTAGTCTCTTGTTCCTCCGTCGGGAGAATGTTCCGGAGCTGTCAGATGCCTTTCCACTTTGTTTAAATCCTCTGGGGTGTCTATTTCCACTGAGGGTTCCTCCACCTCCGTGACTCGGATGCGATAGCCATGAGCCAAGGCTCGAAGCTGCTCCAGTCCTTCCGTCCGCTCCAACAGAGTTTGCCGAAGGCGGGAAAACTTGAGCAGGAAGTCGCGTCGGTAAGCGTAAACTCCAACGTGCCTGTACCCCCAAATCTTTTTCTCATAGGGCTCGGCCTTGGGCGAAAAGCCGTCACCATTCCCCGTCGGTTCTCGGATGTAGGGTATCGGGGCACGGGAAAAATAGAGAGCAAAACCTCGCCCATCCGTTACCACCTTGACGACGTTCGGATTGAACCATTCTTCTTTCTCATAGATGGGTGTCCGGGCCGTTCCCATAAAGAGGGAGCGGTCACGACGGAGCGGCCCGATGGTCCGGGAGATGGTCTGAGGTTGAACAAAAGGCAAATCCCCCTGCACGTTGATCACCCACTCCGCCTTTAGCTTTTTTGCCACTTCCGCCAGCCGGTCGGTGCCGCTTCTGTGATTCTTTGAGGTGAGGACCGCCTCCCCGCCGAAATCTCTAACGGCTTCCAGGATCCGGCGGTCATCCGTAGCCACCAAGATCCGATCCAAACCGCGAGCCTTGGAGGCGCTTTCGTAGACATGCTGGACCATAGGCTTGCCGCCAATTCTTGCTAAGGGCTTTCCGGGGAAACGGGTGGAACCGTAACGGGCCGGGATGATTGCCACAACGGCCATATCAGGCCCTAGCTGCCAGACCCCAGGTTATGGAAACAGGCGCCAGAATCCTGCCGCTAAAAACAAAAAGCCGCAATGGCTCTTGGGGAAAGCGCATCACGGAATTTAACTATACCCTTACCCCTGGATAGAGTCAATAAGTTTTTTTGCGACCTGCGAAAGAGTTGTTGCGCCTCGCCAGGCGTTATATTATGCGGAAGAAAGTCTCTAAGCGGTCCCGTTCTAACGGAAGACTCCTGGTCTTGTGTCCGGGGAAAGAGTTGTCAAGGAAGCCCAGGCTGGCCGGGCCTTTATCGCGGGCGCAGCTTGTGGTAAATGACCCTGCAATGGCCGGGAGATTTGACGAGATAGCAGCGCTGTGCAAAAAGGTTTTTGGTCTAACCTGAGGAGGGTAACCTGCAGGTTCTAAATCGTCGGCCCTAGATCTTTGAGGATAAACGCCATGGAAAAGAAAAGATATCGATCCCGCGAGTTTCCGGTCTTGACTCTGATCGCACTGGCCTTGGTCCTCTTTGCCTGTAACACCCTATGGGGCTCAGGTCACATTGATATGGAAGGCGCCCGCAAAGAAGGGAGGGCAACCATCTACTCATCGATCTCCCTTGAGGACCTTACGATCTTAAGCAGAGCGTTTCAGAAGAAATATCCGTGGATCAAAGTGGAGAACTACCGGGCAGGAAAGATCAGACTGGGGCAACGCATCATCACCGAGGCGCGCGCCGGAAGGCACCAATTTGATCTGCTCCTGTCGAGCGCCTTCACGACCCTGGAGATGAAACTGCAAAAGCTTTTGGTCAGGTATGAATCGCCTGAGAGAAGCCACTACCGGCCGGAGCTTAAGGACCCTGAAGGATATTGGACAGCCGCCCAGATCAACACCATGTCAGCCAGCTACAACACCAAGTTGGTGAACAGAGACGAGGTCCCCAAGCATTGGCGGGAGCTCTTGAACCCGAGATGGAAAGGCAGGATTGCCATCAACGCCAACAGGCCCGAGTGGTACATCGGGCTTTTGCAAATGATGGGAGAAACGGAAGCGCGCCGATACATGAGGGATCTCGCCGACACGAAAACGATCCCCCTGGAGAGCGCTACTCTGGCCGACGAGCTATTGGCCGCAGGCGAATATCCGCTCTATGCCAATGCCGCTCCGGGGAATACCGAGCGGATCATGAAAAAGGGTGCCCCGGTGGATTGGGCGCGGATGAACGCCCTGCCGACTTATCCCATTCTGGTCTCGGTTGCCGCCCACGCGAAATCTCCCAACATTGCAAGGCTCATGGCCGACTTTCTCCTTTCTGAGGAGGGGCAGAGGGTGCTGAGAGAGATACCACGCATCCCGGCACGCACAGGCGTGGAGCCTAACCCATCGCATCTAACCAGGGGCCTCAACATTTTTTACATCAACATCAATGCCATGGTCGGGAAGGGTGATGATCTTGAAGGAGAATTCAGAAGGACCTTCGGCTTGCGCTAAGTCGTCCGAAATAGCCAATCTGACGGAGAGAGAAGCGCCAACACAATTTGACTTGCTCCTTTTATCGGCCAATATCCTGTGGGCCTCCGGGCACATATGGGGCCATCATGGGGAGATCGGACGACCTCGAGGGGGAATTTCGCAAGACCTTTGCACTGAGGTAACACTAATCGCTGAAGAGACGGAGCAAGGGAGAGCGTTTTGATCCTTGTCCTTGTAGGGGCTGTGCTTCTGGTCGCCTACTTCGCCCTGACGCCCCTTCTCATGCTCCTTTACAGCAGCTTCAGCGACGCCCCGCCCGGAACCCTGGGAAACCTCACCGTCGCCAATTTTGCCAGAGCCTACTTAGACCCCGAGTTCTATCCTCTCTTCTGGAACACGATTAAATTCGCCTTCGGTAGCTCCGCCCTTTCTTTTCTCCTGGGAAGCTTTCTCGCGTGGATCTGTGAAAGGACGAACACGCCGCTTCGAGGGCTCCTCACCACCCTCGTGATTGTGTTGTTCGTCGTCCCCGGCATCTTGGAGACGGTGGCGTGGATCCTCCTCCTCTCTCCTCAAATCGGCCTGATCAATTTGGCCATCCGGAAACTGGTGGGCGCTCCCGGTTTCTCGCTGAATGTATATTCCCTCGGCGGAATGATCTGGGCCGAGTCCATGAACCTCTATCCGCTTGTTTTCCTCCTCATGTCGGCGGCATTCAGGTCACAGGATGTGGCCATGGAAGAAGCCTCTCTGACCTGCGGCGCGGGGAACTTCGCCACCCTACGTAGGATTACGCTCAGGCTCGTCACTCCGGCCATGCTATCGGTAATGCTAATCACCTTTATTCGCGCTGCGGAGTCCTTCGAGGTGCCGGCCCTTATCGGCGTTCGCGCAGGGATTTTTGTCTTCACGACAAAGATCTACGGCGCCCTCCAGCGGCTGCGACCGCATTACGGAATCGCCGGCGCTTATTCCCTCATTCTGCTGCTCATAAGCATCGTTGGGCTCTTTTCCTACTTCCGGCTCACAAAAGCGGCAGAGAGATTCGCCACCATAACCGGAAAGGGTTATCGCCCTAGGCGCATCGACCTGGGGGTCTGGAGGTACGTAACCAGCGCTTCGTGCATCTTCATTATGGGCGTCACCGCGATTCTCCCCCTGACGAACCTTGTCTGGTCCTCCCTCACGCCCTACATGGCAGTGCCGTCCCTGGAGATGGCGTCCCTCTTATCGCTCAAAAGCTACCGCGAACTTTTCCATTTTCCCTTTGCTCAGACGGCTTTCGTTAACAGCCTGGTCCTCTCCTTTGCCAGCGCCTCGGCGGTCATGTTGCTTACCTCGGTGATTGCCTGGATTACCGTCAAGTCGAAAATTCGAGGCCGCTTTCTTCTCGATAACCTCGCTTTCCTGCCCATCGCCATACCTGGTATTGTGCTTGGCGTCAGCTTGCTCGTCCTCTATCTCACCATCCCAATTCCGATTTACGGTAGCCTGTGGATTCTGTTTATCGCTTATATGACTAAATACTTGCCCTATGGGATTCGTACAGCGTCGGCCTCGATGATCCAGATCGGCAAAGAACTCGAGGAGGCATCGGTGGCCAGTGGGGCAAGTTGGCTGCAAACCTTCAGGAGGATTCTCTTGCCCCTTTTGATGCCCGGTTTTGTCGCGGGATGGATCTACATTGCGGTCGTTTCTTTGCGAGAACTTTCGACTTCCATCCTTCTTTACACCCAGCAGACGATTGTTCTTTCCATTCTGGTGTTTGATCTCTGGGAGTCGGGCCTGTACAGTAGCGTATCAGCTCTAGGGGTCCTGATGGTTTTTTTCTTAATGGTGGTTACTTGGACGGCGCGCAGGATCGGGGCGCGGATCGGATATATCGAGTAGATCAAGAGAGGAGGGTCTCTTATGCCCGCCGCGTACGGATGGAGGGCCAGAGTAGGCAAGTTAAACCCGACGGTGGTTGCGAGCACTTTTGTCTATGAGTTTTATAAGGTGGTCCCGCCGGGCGTGATGCTACTAACCAGAAACCTATCCGTGAGCGATGTTCGTAATCCAGCGGACCTGGATGCCTCGGTGGCCCTCATGGAGGAGGCAGTCAAAGAGCTCAAGCGGGCCGGCGCGGATCTTATCCTGGGCGCCGGGATTCCCGTCCTCTTGTCGCCAGGAGTGGGCGGAAACGAAAAGATATTAAAGCTCCTCGCCGATCTCTCAGGGCTGCCGGCGGTCACAACGCTATCCTCGGCCGTCGATGCCTTTCGCCAGCTTCAGGTGAAGCGGCTCGCGATTGCTACTGCCTATGGGAAGCCGGAGCTGGGAGAAAATCTGGCCGCTTTTATGCGGGCACAGGGATTTGAGGTGGCGGGCTTGTCCACCATCGAAACGGGACTGGCCTCCATCGAGAAGCCCAACATCGATTTTGGCTTTGTTTACCGTTACGGGAAAAAGGTCTTCCACGACGCGGACAGGGCTGATGTGCTGTACCTTCCCTCGAGCTCCTGGCCCACCGTTGAATACGTCGAATATCTGGAGAAAGATATCGGTGTCCCGGTGGTCAGCAGCTCCCTGGCTGCGACGTGGAATTGTCTGAGGGTTCTAGATATCCATGAACCGATTCACGGCTACGGTAAGCTCTTTAACACTCTTTGAGGAGGAGGCCGATGAAGAGAACTCTCTCATAGTTTAGGAGACTCCAGCCCCGGGATGGACTTCTTTCTCAGGGGTTAAAATCACGATCCGGTCGCCGTCTGAGGCGGCTAACAGCATCCCCTGGCTTTCGACCCCGCGGAGTCTGGCTGTCTCCAAGTTCGCCACAACGACCACTTGTCTCCCGACCAGCTCTTCCGGCGCGTAGTGCCCTTTGATCCCAGCCACGATCTGCCGTTCTTCGCAGCCCAGGTCGATCTGAAGGACCAACAGCTTGTCAGCATTGGGGTGAGAATCGGCCTTCTTGATGGTGGCGACTTTGAGTTCCAATTTTCTGAATTCGTCAATAGAAATCATCTTTCCGCTCTCTTCCTCCAGTGGAATATCCCCGCAAGGATAGCAGAACGGGTGGAGTAAAAAAAGTTCATTAGGGGTCCGCCGCCAACGATAGAACTGCATCCCTTGACAAAGATCCACCTTGGTTATAAAGGAATGATCGCATAGCACCGGTTAGAAAGGAGAATTCCATGTCAGTTCGTGTTGGCGAGAAGGCGCCCGAGCTCACGCTCGACGGCGTCGTCAAAGGAGATTTCAAAAGCGTATCGCTCAAAGATTACCGCGGGAAGTGGCTGGTACTGTTCTTTTACCCACTGGACTTTACCTTCGTCTGACCTACGGAAATCAATGAATTCTCCGACAGGTTGTCGGAGTTCGAGCAGCGTAATTCCGGGGTCGTAGCGATCTCGACGGACAGTAAGTTTTCCCACAAGGCCTGGCTCCAGACCCCCCGCAAAAAAGGCGGGATCGAGGGATGCCAATACCCTCTTCTTGCTGACTTCACCAAGAAGGTGAGCGCCGACTACGGGGTGCTTCAGGAGGCATCCGGAGTGGCGGTGCGTGGTCTCTTCCTGATTAATCCTGAGGGAGTCGTCGAGGCTATTCAGGTCAACAATCTGCCCATTGGACGCAATGTCGATGAGGCCCTGCGCCTTTTGGACGCCTTCCAGGAGCACCAGAAGAATGGCGTGGTCTGTCCGATTGGATGGGCGAAGGGGAAAGAAGCGATCAAGCCATCTGACGCAGCCGCCTGGTTCGAGAAGCACGCAAAGTAGCCGTAGAACCCGATCCCAAGAGAAGGGCAAATCAGCCTGAGCGGGCACGTAGGTCGCACGCATCGGGCTGGTTTGCCCTTGTCCCATCTGTAGGGGGTTTCCAGAGCGTAATCCCGCCCAGTCCTATCTACGATAAGAAATAACTTCTTGTAAAGTCCGCCCAACGGCGATAAAGTTTAGCCGTTTTTGGAGGAAAGGGGATGGAAGCGATCTATATTCCTCCCGATTCCCAAAAGGAGCTGATCTGCCTCGCCCGCCAAACCCTGGAGAGCTTCGTGCTCGGCAAGGGGGGTGAGGCGGAGAAAACCTGCGATCCCCAGCTCCTAAGCGCCAATTACGGCGCCTTTGTCAGTCTGCACAAAGGGGACGAGTTAAGGGGATGTATCGGCACCTGTTTTCCAACGCGCCCTTTGTATCAGACGGTGATCGAAATGACGCAGGCGGCCGCCTCACGCGACTACCGCGTCTCTCCAATAGACGCTAATGAGCTGGCGGAGATTTGCATTGAGATTTCTGTCCTGTCACCTCTCCAGGTAGTCCGCGACCCACTTTCCCTGGAGGTCGGAAAGCACGGCCTTCATATAGCGAGCGGCGAGAACCGCGGTGTCTTGCTCCCACAGGTGGCCAGCCGTTACGGGTGGGACATAAAGACTTTTCTGTGTCAAACGTGCCTGAAGGCGGGTCTCCCCAAAAATGCCTGGAAGTGGCCGGAGACAAAAATTATGGCTTTCACCGCCTTAATAATCGAGGAAGAAAGATGAAGCGGCGTGGTTTCATCAGCCTGCTCGCGGGATTCCTCCTTTTCCCGCTCAGGCGCGTGGCGCATGCGATCTGCAACCCCTCCCTGGTCCGCCTGCTGGATCAGGGACGCGACCTGGTTCAGATCCGCCCGGGCCGCAATCCCCGTTTGGGCCACTATTTTGTTCAGTGGTTCGGCCATTCGAGCTTTCTGATACATTCGGGGAGCCAAACCAAGGTGGTAACGGACCCCAACTTCAACGTCACACCTGGCATTCAGGCCAATGCGGTGACCGTGAGCAACGACCACTTTACCCACAACAACGTGGGGGCGGTTTCCGGCAATCCCATCATCCTGAGAGGCATTACGCTGCGGCAGACGTGGAATCCTATCCGCACCAGCGTAAGAGATATCACCATCATAAACATCCCGAGCCAGCGCGGACTTTGGTACGGCGGGATAGCCAATTCGATTTTCATCTACGAGATGGGCAGCCTCTGCCTTGCCCACTTGGGTAACATGGGTCACCTGCTAACGCCCGAGCAGGAAAAAGTCCTGCAGCGGGTCGATGTGATGATGACCCCGATCGATGCCATGACTAATCTAGGCTTTGAGGATCTGGTCAAGGTGATAGACCAGGTGCGCCCCCCCATTGTGATCCCGATGCATTACGACGCGCCGCGCCAGGCCGATCTCTTCGCCAGTTTCGTTGGCGAACGCTATCCCGTCCGGCGGATTAAGGATTCCCAACTGGTGCTCAGTCGCTCGATGCTTCCCAAGTCTACGGAAATATTGATTCTCACCCACCCTCGCTCGAGCCTCCTCTGGGAATGATCCGGAAAGAGGGCCCTGGCTCTTCTACCTGGCGACAGAGCGCCGCCTCTATCAGACAGCGGAAGGTTTTACATGAGCGCCCATTAGTGTTATGAATAAAGTTTCTTAGAAGAGATGGTATGAAGCAGAAAGAGATAATTTTTTTCCGTCGTCTCCTGAACCAGCGCATGCGGGACCTCCTCTCCGAGGCTGGCAAAACGGTGGAGGGTATGGACGAGGAAGAAAATTTTCCTGACCCAACTGATCGCGCCTCCCTGGAGGCCGACCGCAATTTTATCCTTCGTATCCGGGATCGTGAGCGCAAGCTTATTTTCAAGATCCAGGAGGCCTTAAGGCGGCTGGAACAGGGAGAATACGGGATTTGCGAATCGTGTGGCGAAAAAATCGCTATCGCCCGCTTGAAGGCCCGTCCGGTAACCACTCTCTGCATAGACTGCAAATCGGTTCAGGAAGTTCAAGAGAGGAAATACAAACATCCCGTCTAGCTTTCCCCGTCTGGCATGAAGATCAAAAAGGCTGTTATTCCTGTGGCCGGCTTGGGCACTCGTTTTCTCCCGGCCACCAAAACAGTCCCCAAGGAGCTGTTGCCTATTGTGGATATCCCCGCGATTCAATACGTGGCGCAGGAGGCCGTGGATTCGGGAATTGCGGAGGTCATCTTCGTCACCGGACGAGGAAAGGACAGTATCGAAGATCATTTCGATGAAATCCCCGAGCTCGAGCAAGTGCTCGAGGAGCGGGGACAAACCGAGATGGTGGAGAGCCTACGCCGTATTGCCGAAATGATCGAGGTGGTTTCGGTAAGACAAAAGAGGCCGTTAGGGTTGGGACACGCAGTTCTTTGCGCACGCGATTTGGTGGGAAATGAACCTTTTGCCGTGCTATTGTCGGACGATTTAATCGATTCCCCGTCGCCCTGCATACGGCAGCTCTTGGACATTTTTGACGAAAAGGGGGAGTCTGTTATAGCCTTGCGCCGCGTCCTCGAGCACGAGGTCCACAGGTACGGCATCGTTCAGGGTAGACAGCTGAACAGCAGGCTTTATGAAGTGGAGAATATGGTGGAGAAGCCGCGTCCCGGGGAAACGCCTTCGCGCCTGGCTATTATAGGGCGCTATATTCTCCGGCCCGAGATCTTCTCTCTGCTAGAGAAAGTTACGCCCGGAAGGGGAGGGGAAATTCAGCTAACCGATGGGATCTCGGAGCTTGCACGCCAGAAAAAAGTGTACGGCTACGAGTTTGAGGGCGAGCATTACGATATCGGAGACAAATTAGGCTTTGTCAAGGCCACCGTTGCTTACGCTCTGAAAAGAGCGGAACTCGAGAGGCCAGTTAGGGAGTACCTGCGGGCCGTTATCAGTAAAAGATGATTCGTGGGGCCGTAGCTCAGTTGGGAGAGCGTCGCGTTCGCAACGCGAAGGCCGGGGGTTCGAATCCCCTCGGCTCCACCATCTAAAGCGGGCGTCGGTCCATGACCGGCCCCCCCCTAGCAAGCAGACTACTCTCGGTCAGTGTTTCTTCCCGATATCGACAAGGAAAGATACCAGGCGGGTCGCTTTATTCTTCCCCCATGGCTGCTTTCTTACGAGGTTCTCCAGCTCCTCAATCCTTGACCCCAGGGTCTGTTTAAAACTCTTGATCTCGACCTCCCTGGCAGCCAGGAGAAGACCCCGCTCTTTAATCTCGGCCCTCAGGTTTTCAAGCTCGGCAGATATGCTTTTTTGGAGATTCTGGAGTTCTTCCTCTCTAGCAGCCAAGAGATCATATTTCTCCTCTATTTTCTTCTCCAACTCTTCGAGATTTAGCACACACCCTTCGTCCAGAGTGATCATAGCCTCATGATTAGGCCCTGTGGCTCCTATTTCTCTGATCTGGTTTTGTAGATCAATCATCTGGTTGGAAATCCTCTGTTCTAACTTCGCGGCATGTTGAGATCGGGTTTCGACGTGAGACTCTTTTTGCCCGAGCTTTGACTCTATTTTCTCGATAGCCAACTCAACCTTTCCTACCCTCTTCGCCAGCGTCTCTGTCGACTTTTTTGCCTTCTTTATTTGTTGGCCCATGACTTCCCCCTTCCCGAATTAAATCTTTAAAGGCTTAAATGGTAGGATAACTCATTTCCTAAATCAAGCCCTTTTTAGTTTTACGGAAACCTGACGCGACTAAGAGCCTGATCTCATTCAGAGGCACTGGACCCCATGGAAGCTACAGGGCTCCACCGGTTCGGAGGGGAGGGCTTGAGACCAGCCCCCTTATTTTTTTCTGGCGCAGAGGCTTTTTTTCGGCTATGAGTAGTTCCCGCATCTTTCCCTGGCTAACAGCATCTAGGAGGATTTATGGCAAATTGGCTCTGGTTGCTTTCGGTGATCTTACTCTGTTTCCAATGGACTGTTCTTCATCTGGCCAATGTCCCCCTCTCGCCTGAGTGGCAGGCCCTAAGCGCGGGACTGGCTATCTTCGGCGCGGCGTTCATTCTCTCCTGGGCAGCCGAGCTGGCGCAACTCGATATTCCACAAACCCTGGCCTTGGCCGTCCTAGCCCTCCTCGCCGTCCTGCCCGAGTATGCTGTGGACATGTATTTTGCCTGGATGGCAGGAAAAAATCCCCAGTATACAGCCTACGCGACGGCCAACATGACTGGCGCAAACCGCCTCCTGATCGGCCTAGGATGGGCCGCCGTGGTCTTTACCTACTGGTTCAAAACCGGGAATAAGTCCTTCGACTTAGAGCCCTCCCGCAAGATCGAGATCCTTTACCTGAGCCTGGCTACCCTTTATTCGTTCGTCATTCCCTTCAAGAAGCAGCTAGATCTTCTCGACGCCGCGATCCTGGTCACTATCTTTGTTTTTTATATCCGCGCTGCGTCTCGGGCCGCCCACGTAGAGCCGGAGCTGGAAGGGCCTACGGAAATGATTGCCCACTGGGGCGTGCAACCCCGGCGTGTGGCGACGGTACTTTTGTTTGCGCTCTCGGGCTATACGATTTTTATCTCGGCCGAATCGTTTGCTGAGGGACTGTTAGCCACGGGACGGACCTTCGGAATCGAGGAATTCCTCCTGGTCCAGTGGTTGGCGCCGCTGGCCTCGGAGTCGCCGGAATTTATCGTGGCTATTCTGTTTGCCTTGAAGGGCAATCCTGGGGCGAGTATCGGGACACTAGTCTCCTCTAAGGTGAATCAATGGACCTTGCTCATTGGCATGCTCCCCCTTGTCTATGCTATCTCGGCTGGAGAGATGATACCGATGCAGATGGACAGCCGTCAGGTAGAAGAGATCTTTCTCACCGCTGCGCAATCTCTGTTTGCAGTGGCTGTCCTGGTAAACCTTTCTTTCTCTTTAACCGAGGCGGCGCTTCTTTTCGTTCTTTTTTCTACCCAGCTTTTCGTTCCCGATCCTCGGTTTAGATATTTTTATTCCTTGGTTTATATCCTCTTTACCCTGGGGATGCTTATCAGCAGGGAAAAGAGAAAATCTTTCCTCGCCCTTTTTTCCGGCCATTCAGGGACGTGAGCGGCTGACAAAGAAAGGCAGAAAATTGTCTGAGGTCTTTAGCCTTTTGGCGGTCTAGAAAATAAGCCCGTTCTTCGGTCCTGGGAGATCAATATAGCCTTTGCCGTTAATCTGGATAACCCGCCATCCCTTGCTCTCGTCATAGCTGAGATGGTTGAGTCCGCAAGGTGCGATGCGGAAAGAGCGGTAATCGTTCAATGGGGTGCCCGTGATGCGGCAGAGAACGGCCAGGATGGGAAAGTTATGACTCACCACCACGACCGTTTCATCGGAGGAGTGGTAGCGGACGATCCGCTCCATTCCTTTCCAAGTCCTCTCTTCGACATCGACGAGCCGCTCTCCTCCCGGGATGAGCAGCCGCGCGGGCTCGCTCCGCCACCTCCTGAGAAAGTCAGGGTAGGAGGCCTGAATATCGGTGAAGGTTAGTCCCTCAAATGCCCCATGGTTAAGCTCGCGGAAATCGCTATCCGCGGTCACCTTGATCTCGTGGATCTCTCTAATGATCTCCGCGGTCTGCAGCGCCCGCTTGAGATCACTGGAATAAATCGCAGCGATCCTCTCCGTGCTGAGCCAGGCAGCGATATCCCTCGCTTGCTGCTTCCCCCTCTCGTTAAGATCCACGTCCGTGATACCTTGGCAGCGTCCTTGAAGATTCCAATCGGTCTCCCCGTGCCGCAGAAGAAAAACCCTCATCCCCTTCCTTTCATAAGAAAAATTTTCTGCCGGCAGCCCTTTTCCCGATGAGAATCAATTTCCTCCGAGGGAACGACTACTGACTGCGATCCGGGCTTTGGCCTTCAGGCTATCGACAAATTTTTGCACGGCCCTTTTCTTTTTCTCAGCCAGCGCCTGTGCCTGAAGCCGACTTTTCTCTTTTTCAAAGCGCTCCATGTCTGCCGGCCAACTCTCTTTAAAGGCAAGAAGGTAAAGATTGCCCTTCTGTGTATAGACGCGGTCGGCAATGGGTTGGTAGGAAGAAATGGGTATTCCTCCAGGCCTTAGCCCTTCGAGGATACCGATCTTCGGCAACTCGGAGGCATGACGAAGGAACCAGCCGGTCTCTTCCACCTTTAAGCCATGATTACCGGCGACCTTCCGAATATCTTTTTCCTTTTTCAGTTGTCCCATCAAGGCGTTGGCCTTTTGGGACGCGAGCTCCAGAGCTTTTGTTTCTTTCAGCCTCTTCTCGATCTCGGCGCGGATGCTCCCAAGGGGAGGGATAGAGGGTTCCCGTCTCTGTTTGGTCCTCAAGAGGTAATAAGCACTTGGCCCCTCTATGGCAGAACTAAGCTCTTTCCCGGCAAGAGAGAAAGCGGCTTTGCGGAACTCTTCTAACGGACCTACTTCAGGCAGCACGTCAAGACTGGAAAAAAAAGGGCTTATCTTCAACTGGACCCCCCTCTCCTTAGCTATCTGGGAGAGGTCCGTGCCTGATATCGCCCTTTCGCGGTCCGCATCAGCCGCCTTCGCAGCCTCGCCTCTTTCCCGCTCTGCCCTGATGGCGCGCACGATTTCCTCTTTGGCCTCCTTGAGCCCTTGGGTCTTCTCTCCACGCGCCTCCTCTACTTTAAGGATGTGGTACCCTAATGTGGTTTCTACAACACCGCTGCTCTCCCCCTTTTTCAGCGAAAAGGCGGCCTTTTCCAGCGGCGGCAACAACTGACCCGGGGTGAACCACCCAGCATCTCCGCCTTGGACAGCGCTTGGATCCTCAGAGTACTTCTTCGCCAAATCGGCAAAATCCTTTCCGGCGCGCGCCTCTTGAAGCACGGCCTCTGCCTTTAAGCGCACGGCCTCTTTTTGTTTCGCATCCGTCTCCGCGGCAACGCGAAAGAGAATATGGCGCAGGCGCACTCCCTTGGGCTGATAAAATTTTGTCTCGCGACGAGTCCTGTAGTAATCCTCGATTTCCTTTTCACTCACCTGGACTTGAGAGGAGAAACGGTTGAAAGGATACATCAAATACTCGACCTGAACCTTCAAAGGTTCCTTGAGTGCCTCCCGGTTACGCTCGTAGTAGTTCTTGATTTCGTCCGCTCCTATCTGGACTTGGGGCGTCCAATCACTTGCGGATAAGCGGATAAAGTAGAAATTCACTCTTTCTTGCTCCAGGCTGTACCGTTCCCTCAACTCCGCTTCGGTGACGTGAATGTTGTCTTGAATGATGTCATAAAGTTCTTGAATGGCGAGCTGCTGCCTCCGTTCCATCTCAAATTGCGCCGGCGCGAGACGATTCGAGCGCAAGGCCTGGAGGTAGCGGTTCTGATTGAAGCGGCCATTGACTTGGAAGTCTGGGATGCGGGCTATGGCCTCCATGAGCTCCTCATCAGACACCTCCAGCCCAAGCCTTCGCGCCTCTTGAAGCAGGAGATGCTTTTGGATCAGCTCCTCTACGGTGGCGTTCCTCAGATTCAGACTTTTAATGGTTTCCTCGGTCAAGGCGTCTTTGAATAGACCTCGGTAAAAATCGATCAGCCTCTGGTAGTGAATTTCAAATTCTCGCTGGCTGATAACCTCCCCGTTAACCTCCGCGATACTTGCCGACCTGGGCTCTTTGACGAAACTCCCCACCCCCCACAGGACGAAAACGAGCACAATGATGGCGAGAAACAGTGTGATGACCCAGGATCTGCGCCGCTTACGTAGAAAATCGAGCATTGGTTGCGTTCCCTCTCAGTGTTTTTTGCTTCTGCGAACTTTTCCATGATAAGGAATGCCTCCCCCCATTGCAACCCGTCCAGTTCCAACGGTTTCCGTCTCTCTCTGTTTATCTTGCTTGCCAGCATCAAATCTGTTATTTTTTGTCAGGCCGGAGCCTGAACTTCTGAGAATAAGAAGGAGTCTGTAGATGCTGGATTCTCTGTTCGGCATTTTTTCCAATGATCTTGCCATCGACCTTGGCACCGCCAACACCCTGATCTATGTAAAGAACGAGGGGATTGTGTGCAACGAGCCCTCGGTCGTCGCCGTGCAACAGAGAAACGAGCGCAGCGGCAAAAAAGTCCTGGCGGTTGGCGCCGAGGCCAAGAGAATGCTGGGCAGGACCCCCGGCAGCATTGTCGCCATACGACCTCTGAAGGACGGCGTGATTGCGGACTTTGAAATTACCGAAGCCATGCTGCGCTACTTTATTCAGAAGGTTCACCACCGACGCACCCTGGTGCGCCCGCGCATCATCATCGGGGTCCCCTTTGGAATCACGGAGGTGGAAAAAAGGGCGGTGCGGGAATCGGCAGAGTCGGCCGGGGCGAGAGAGGTCTATCTCATCGAGGAGCCGATGGCCGCCGCGATCGGCGCCGGCCTGCCGATCACAGAGCCCACTGGCAACATGATCGTCGACATCGGGGGCGGAACGACGGAAGTGGCGGTGATCTCCCTCTCCGGCATTGTTTTCTCACGTTCCGTCCGCGTGGGCGGCGATAAGATGGACGAGGCGATCGCCCAGTTTATTAAGAGGAAATATAACCTGTTGGTGGGAGAGAGAACGGCGGAGCTGATCAAGATCACCATCGGGTCAGCTTACCCCGGAGACGAGATCCAGACCATGGAAATCAAGGGCCGGGATCTGGTTGTCGGCGTGCCCAAGACCGTGGTCATCACCGACGAGGAGATCAGGGATTCGCTGCTCGAGCCGATCAATCAGATCGTCGAGGCGGTCAGGATCTCCTTGGAACGAACCCCGCCCGAACTGGCATCGGATATTGTTGACCGCGGGATTGTCCTCGCGGGCGGGGGCGCCCTGCTCAGAAATCTCGACATCCTTTTGAAGGAAGAGACCGGCTTGCCAGTCATGCTTGCGGATGATCCCTTAACCGCCGTAGTTATGGGGGCGGGAAAGGCATTGGACGAGATCTCGCTGCTCAAGGAGGTAGCCGTTCACTAAGCACTTAAAGCATGCTTTCCGGTCTTACCCTCAATAAGGATTGATC
Organism: Deltaproteobacteria bacterium; assembly: GCA_016193465.1. Lineage (GTDB taxonomy): Bacteria > Desulfobacterota > Binatia > UBA9968 > UBA9968 > UBA9968. The sequence goes on along the minus strand of JACPSE010000180.1, from coordinate 15,229 downwards.
TTTCCATGCTTGCATTTCTTCGTAGGAATCAGGTCCTGCTGACCTCTTTCGTGTGTGTTTTGTTTTCTCTCTATATCCTCTCGGCAGCCGCCAGAGGTCACTTGAGCAGGGACCCCATTGGTCCTCTCCTGCTCGGGTTGATGCGACCGTTGCAGATAGCGGCGCTGGGCACGATTGGAAAGCTTCTGGAACTCCAGGGAAAGTATATGGCCTTCAAGGGCATTGCGTCCGAGAACGAGAGGCTGAAAGGGCGCATCGTGGAGCTGGAAGCGGAAAGGAACCGGCTGCTGGAAGCGGAAGCCACCAACCGCCGATTGCGGGAGTTATTGGACTTCCGTTCTCAGTTGCCTCCAGGCGCTGTCACCGCGGCGGTGATCGGAAACAGCGCCAGCACTTGGTTTCGTAGCTTTATCTTGGATAAGGGGAGCGCAGATGGTCTGTTTAAGGGCATGGCCGTCGTCTCGCCTGTCGGTGTGGTGGGCCAAATTGTTTCCGTCACGTCGCGGAGCGCTAAAGTCCTGCTGATTACCGACCCGCACAGCGGCGTGGACGTCATGGTCCAGAGAAGTCGGGCGCGGGGAATTGTTTCCGGCTCGCTGGACAGTGGGCCAATTATGAAATACGCGAAGCGTAGCGAAGACATCCAGGAGGGCGACCGTTTAATCACCTCAGGGCTGGACGGCATCTTTCCCAAAGGGTTGCTGGTCGGAACCGTAGCCAAGGTGCGCAAGAAAAGCTTCGGGCTTTTCCAATACGTGGAGGTTGCTTTGGCTGTGGACCCGGCGCAGCTCGAGGAGGTTCTGCTGGTCTCTGCTGAGGCCCCTGGGCCAAAAAAATAGGCCGCCGTGGAATAGGAGTTTCGAGTAATTTCAGATGAAATTGTCATTGCTCTTTTTGTTAGTCGGGTTTCTCGTGGTCCTGTTGCAGACCACTTTTCTGCATCTCCTTCCCTTAGGTCCGATCGTCCCGGATTTGATCCTTGTCCTTTGTGTCTATTGGGGACTGAACCACCCTACCGTGGGAGCTGTCTTAGGATCGTTTCTCTTGGGCTACTCCGTCGATGTCTTCTCCAGCCCTGTTTTAGGCCTCAACGCCTTCGCCATGTCCCTCGTATTCCTCGCCGTTTATCTGAGCTCGCGCTGCATTTGGATTCATAGCCCCCTGTTGAGCTCGGCGGTGGTGTTTTTCGCTTCCTGGATCAAAGGGGCGGCTCTGATTTTGGTCGGCACGCTCTTCTTCGCCGTGGAGGGTCTCTGGATAGGAGTGCTCAAATATATCTTCTTAGAGGCCCTCGCCGCGGCGATACTAGCTCCTGTGGTCTTTGCTCTGCTCCGGCGGGGCCAGAGCTTGCTGGAAGAGGTACGGATGCCTTTGTAGCCAGGATATGTTGCCCATTGCTTTTCGCAAAGATGTTGCCCCAGAGCTTCGCTGGCGCGCGAACTTCCTGATGATTCTTGTCTCGATTGCTTTCCTGTTCCTGGCTGGTCGCCTCTTCTTTCTTCAGGTCCTCCAGGGCGAGCGCTTTACCTATCTTTCTGAAAATAACCGCATCCGGCTTAAAAAGATTCCCGGGACCAGAGGGATGATCTTTGATCGAAAAGGGCAACTCTTAGTTGACAGCCGGCCCTCTTTTGACCTCCTCTTCGTCCCCGAAGATGCTGAAGAGCCAGAGGTCACCCTGCGCCGCTTGGCCCGTCTCCTGCAAAGGGACGAAGGAGAGTTTCTGACTCTGCTCGATCAAAACAAGGGAAGGCCGCCCTTTGAGGAGATGGTGCTCGGGAGGGACGTTGACTGGCGAGCTCTCGTCACAGTAGAAACGCATCAGCTAGATCTGCCCGGCGTTACGCTTCGAATCCGGCCCAGACGCAGTTACGTGCTGAACAGTATGGCCGCCCATCTCCTCGGCTACCTGGGCGAGATCGGTCCCAGACAACTCAAGCTCCAGAAAGAAAAGGGGTACGGCATGGGAGACGAGATCGGCCAATTCGGTCTGGAGCGGAGATGGGAGGATTTCCTTCGCGGCCGCAGCGGAGGACAGCAAGTGGAGGTGGACGCCCTGGGGAGACGGGTCAGGGTCCTTCACGAGGTAGAAGATGTTCCGGGCCATAGCGTCTACCTGACGCTGGACCGGGACCTTCAGGAAACCGCCCACGATGCCCTTAAGGGAAAGGATGGGGCTATCGTCGCCTTGGACGTCAACAGTGGAGCCGTCTTGGCCCTTGTGAGCACTCCGGCCTTCGACCCCAATGTTTTCGCCAGGGGAATCACGGCTGAGGAATGGCGTACCCTGGGGCGGGATCGGGCGCACCCCCTCAATAATCGGGCCGTTCAGGGACAATACCCTCCAGGCTCCACCTTTAAGATCGTCTTAACCATAGCGGCCCTGGAGGAGAAGGTCATTGAGCCCGAGACGCAGCTTCTCTGTCGTGGCTCAATGGTATTCGGCAACCGGGTCTTTCGTGACTGGAAGAAGGAAGGGCACGGCGCCGTCGATCTTCATAAGGGGATCGTGCAGTCCTGCGACGTCTATTTCTATCAACTCGGCCAGAGGATCGGCATTGACCGCATCGCCAAATATGCCCGTGCGTTGGGACTTGGAGAGAAAACCGGCATTCCGCTCGACGACGAGAAGCCGGGACTGATCCCGGACTCTGAGTGGAAAGAGAGGCGCTTTGGCCAACCCTGGTTTCCCGGAGAGACCCCTTCGGCATCGATCGGCCAAGGGTACATCACTGTCACACCGCTGCAGATGGCTAATCTCATGGCGACGGTGGCTAACGGGGGGACGCTTTATCGCCCCTGGTTCGTCCGCAAGGTGGAATCCCTAGACGGCACCTTGATCCGCGAATACGGCCCGGAAAAGATCCGCTCTCTCTCCCTAAAGGAGAACACGTTGAGACATCTTCGCAGCGCCTTGGCCGAGGCCGTCAACAGCGGTTCGGGAACGGGAGGGCGTGCCAAGTCGAAACTGGTCGAGATTGCGGGAAAGACGGGAACGGCACAGGTCGTGGAGATGCGCGGCGCATTCGTTAAAAGCGAGCAACTCTCCTACTTGATTCGCGACCATGCCTGGTTTGTCGCCTACGCCCCTGCCAACAATCCAGAGATCGCGGTGGCGACCTTGGTAGAACACGGCGGGCACGGGGGCTCTGCGGCCGCCCCCTTGGCAAAGCAGGTAATCGAGAAGTATTTTTCTTTAAAAGGGCATCCCTCCGAGCCCAGACAGGCCAGCAGAGAAGGGGACATCCGTGCAAATTGATCGTCGGCTTGTCTCCCACTTTGATTGGACGCTCTTCGGCATCGCCGTCGGCTTGACCCTGCTGGGGATCCTCACCATCTACAGCGCCACCTACAGCATCACCGAGAAGCAGGCAAGCGGCCTGGCTACAAAGCAACTCTACTGGTTTATCATCGGCATGGCAGCGATGTTGGGCACCTTGAGCATCGATTACCACCATTTCGACCGGCTCGCATATCCTTTTTACGGCGCAGTCCTATTCTTGCTAGTTCTAGTTCTATTCATAGGATCTGTGGGCGGCGGTTCCCAACGCTGGCTGAATCTCGGCTTTTTTATCCTCCAGCCTTCGGAGCCGGCCAAACTGGCAATCGTGTTGGCATTGACTAAATACCTTCAGTATGACGAGCCTCCCGACGGTTATCGACTGCGCGACCTGTGGGCCCCCTTTCTCCTGGTAGCGCCTGTTGTCCTCCTCACTTTAGTGCAGCCCGATCTCGGCACCGCCATCATTCTCTCGCTTATCTTTTTAAGCATCACGCTTATGGGAGGGCTTCGGCTGCGCTCTTTTTTCTATCTGGCTGTGACAGGGGTCACTCTTATGCCCGTGGCCTGGCATTTCCTCAAACCCTATCAACAAAAGCGCATCCTGATATTTCTCAACCCGGACCTCGACCCCTTGGGTGCCGGATACCATGTGATCCAGTCGAAGATCGCCATCGGCTCAGGAAGGCTATTGGGCAAAGGCTATCTCAGGGGGACGCAGAATCAGCTCGACTTTTTGCCGGCACAGCACACCGACTTTGTTTTTTCTGTCTTCGCCGAAGAATGGGGATTGCTGGGCTGCTTAATCCTGTTAGGGGTTTACTTCGCCTTCCTCGTTGTTGCCCTGCGGGTGGTCGCGCGTGCCAAAGACCGCTTCGGTTCCCTCTTGGTCTTTGGAGTCCTCGCCATTGTCTTCTGGCAGGTCGTGATCAATATCGCTATGGTGACCGGCCTTATGCCCGTGGTGGGGATCCCGCTTCCGCTACTCAGCTACGGCGGCTCTTCGGTGGTTTCAATGATGATAGCAGCGGGCCTTCTTATCAACGTGAGTATGCGCCGCTTTACATTCTAACAGACCGTTGAAAAAGGCCTATCCGCGCTTTCGCAGTTGCCAGTCTTAAGTTCCGAGTTAAGCCCGAAACGCAAGACGCGAAACTGGAGTACGAAAGTATTAGCGTCGTTGCCGTTCCAGTGCGCGACGCTGTTGTCTGCTCAAACCAGGTTGTTGTCCTGGCGGGGGCTGTTGGCCTGATGGAATCGCAGGTTGTAAAGCGATAGTTTGCTCTACAAGAACCCATCTACAGCCCACGTGGTTCTCGATAATCTTGCCTGCTGGCCCATTGAATGTGATCTCGTTGGCATGGAAAACGCTCAGTACTGCGTCCTGAAGCGCGGGGTCGTCCTCAAGGCGCCTCACCCGCATGCCGACGGACTGAAGCTCAGGATAACGGATCGGTCTGCGCAATTTTCTCTGCTTTCGCCGCCCGTTCCCCTTCAGGAATCTCCATGTCATCGTGGCGGAGCATGTACTTCGCTAACCACTTTGCCACGACCTCCATAGAAAGTTTTACCTGTTGATGACAGGGATTGGGGTCAGGCCTGAGGATGGACTTATTTGTTTTCAACAGACTGGGAGTTCTGGGGTCTGGCTTTCTATTATAGACAATCTCGTCTGAACCATAGAGACAAAAGAGGCGGTCGGGAGCCTTGATCCCAACGAACTACATCAGTAGGCCTCCGCTTTTCTTTCGTGCTTGGGTTTCGTGCTCGTGCTGGTTGATTGGCGTCGCCGTGCCCGGCGAGGTGGTGATCGTGGCCTCTTTTCGTGGCTATGAAGGTTCTTCTTCTCCGGCCTGGCGAAGAATCGATTGATAAAGGGTTGCATCGTCAAGAACGACGAAGTCTGCTTCCAACTCTCCGGCTAACACGATGGCTTCTGCTTCCCCCCGCCCTAACTCTGGCTGCAGACGATCCACAACTGATTGATCATGGACACCGCGCTTGGAAATCCAAGCCGCCTGATCGACCTCCAAACTTCCCGGCCGCCCATAGCCACTTCTGACTACTTCGTCATAAACCGCTTCTGGGATATACACCTTTTCCGCAAGGTCACGGAGCAGATTGAGACAGCCTACCCGAGAAAGGGTGATAAGAGCGCTGGCGTCCAGGACGAGGATCACTCAGTTATATCTTTCCCAGAGCGCAAAGCCACGAGGTCTCGCTGGAGGTCTTCGGGGGAGTAGTCAAACCAGGGGATGCGATATTGCGCCAGCAGGGCCGGAAGATCCCACAACGACATCTGTAACAGCTCAGCTGCCTTTGCCCTGGAGACCTTTCCCCGGCGGACGAGATCGAGCACCAAGGCCACCTTCGCCTCTCGTCCGGCCTCTTCCTCAGACCCTAGAAACTGAAGGAGTTCCGGCGGGAGTTCTATTGTGACAGCTTTCATTGGAAAACCTGCTTTCTTCCGTTCGGGTATCTTAGCAGCTTAGCGGCAGAAAACCAATCCAAGAATCGGAACCGTCATGGACATTTTGTCCGCGATGGGGTGCAGGATCAAGTTAGAGTCAGCCAGGAGAGCAAGACGCAAAGCGGCCTGAACCTGCTCCAGCGTGAAATTCGTATTTCAGGTTAGTGCCCTCTCGATTGCGTCCACCAGCCGCGACTTGGGAGCAGCCCCTACAATCTGTTCCTTCACCGCGCCATCCTTCAGGATGAGCAGATTCGGAATCCCGCGCACCCCGTAGCGGGAGGGAGTGATCGGGTTCTCATCCACATTGAGCTTCGCGACTTTAAGCTTTCCCTCGTATTCCTGGGCCAATTCTTCAATGACAGGCGCAATGGATTTGCAGGGGCCGCACCAGGGCGCCCAGAAATCGATCAGCACCGGGATATCGGAGCGCAGCACTTCAGACTCAAAATTGTCATCAACCACTTGAGTAATCGTTACCATGATCTACTCCTTTGCTGAGAAGCTTTCAGCTATCAGCTTAAACGTTCCGACTCTCTTCTTAGCTGATGGCTAATAGCTCGATAAAAACTTGAGCAGCGTTCGCACACCGAATCCTGTGCCGCCCTTGGGACAGGTGGTGATTTCCTTCTCGGCAAAGGCGGGACCGGCAATGTCTAGATGGGCCCAGGGTGCATCCCCTACAAACTCCTGCAGGATCAAGGCCGCCGTGATAGCGCCGCCGTACGACCCGCCTATGTTTTTCATATCCGCCATGCTGCTCTTGATCTCCTCCCGGTACTCCTTGACTAAGGGGAGCTGCCAGAGTTTTTCACCCGCCTCTCGGCCACAGCGGATGAGATGGTCTACCAGAGGCTGCTGGTTGCCAAAAATCCCTGCGACTTCGTTTCCCAGAGCCACCATACAGGCGCCGGTCAGAGTCGCCAGGTCGATGATACAATCCGGTTTCTCTTTGGCGGCCAACGCCAACCCATCTGCCAGGATTAATCGTCCTTCCGCGTCGGTGTTTAAAACTTCGATTGTCTTGCCATTAAGATAGCGGATAACGTCGCCTGGTTTTTGAGCGCTGCCGCTGGGGACGTTGTCCGTGGTCGGAATGTATCCCGTAACCGCGATCTCGGGACGGAGCTCAGGCAGCCTGCTCATCGCGCCGATGATCGCGGCCCCTCCCGCCATGTCCAGCTTCATAGTCTCCATTGACTTCGCCGGCTTCAAAGAGAGTCCGCCGGAGTCGAAGGTGATTCCCTTGCCGACGAGCGCGACCCTTTTCCTCGTTTTGGCAGGTTTATAGCGAATGATAATAAACCGAGGTTCCTCTACGCTCCCTCGATTGACCGCCAGGAGACCTGCTAAGTTCATAGCTTGAATTTTTTTCTTGCCCCAAACCTCGACGCTCAACCCTTGACCCCGGCAGGAGCGCTTCGCCTGTTCTCCCAAATAGCGGGCGGTCGTGACCGAAGGAGGCTCGTTAACCAGGTCACGGGCCAGAAAAACGCCGGGGGTAAGGCCCAAGGCCAGGCGCCGAGAGCGATCCATCACCGGGCTCGTCCTGAGACCCGGCCGGAACAGCGTCAGGGAGCGCAGCGCACGGGAGGGCTTGCTCTCCGATCGATACTTATTGAATTGATAGGAAGCGAGCAGGACGCCTTCAGCGACAGGTCCCACCGTCGACTCCGGCTCCCCGTAAGGGGCGATGAAGAAGGCAACCTCTTGCGCGCCGATCCGCGCAGCCTCTTTCTCCGCCTGCGCCCCGGCCTTTCTCCAAGAATCGAGCTCCACTTCGTTCGCCTTTCCCATCCCAACGAGAAGCACGTGAGCGGCAGGAAGCGTCCCTGCCGTAGAGTGACGCAGGGTGCTCCCTTCAGCTCCCGTGAAGTTACTTTTCTTGATTTGCTCTGAGAGTCTCCCCTGAAGCAGCCGATCCAGCCGTCGGACCAGCGGTTCTCCGGTCTCCTTTTCCCTGACGGGAAATGCCAGTAGATCCGTTGAGATTTTTTCCGGACTGATATCCCTAAATTTGATTTCCATTGTCGCCTCGCTTAATTCTTCTGCCGAATGAGGTTCATAAACTCGCTGCGGGTCTCTTGTCGGTTCCTGAATGCCCCCAGAAGCGCGCTGGTAATGATAAGTGAATTTTGCTTCTCCACGCCCCTCATCCTCATGCAGAGATGTTCGGCCTCAATGACCACCGCGGCCCCGAGCGGATCGAGCTTCTCCATAATCGTGGTGGCAATTTGATTGGTGAGACGCTCCTGGACTTGGAGCCTGCGCGCGTAGACGTCCACTAAGCGCGCCAGTTTCGACACACCGACAATCTTGTGGCGGGGAATGTATGCCACGTGAGCCTTGCCAAAAAACGGCAGCAGGTGATGTTCGCATAACGAAAAGAAATCAATGTCCTTTTGGACAATCATTTCTTCGTACTCTTCCGTGAACAAGGCATCATTGATAACCTTTTCTGGGTCCATTCGGTAGCCGCGGGTAAGAAAGGTAAACGCCTCGGCGACCCTCGCTGGAGTCCTCTTCAGCCCCTCGCGATCAGGATTCTCACCCAAGGCCATTAGAATAGAACGAATATGTTCTTCCATTTGTTTCTCCACCCCGGACACTGAGCGTTGAGCACGCCGCGCAAAAACCTACGGCAGCGTGACAGAAGTTAAAAAATTAGCACTTACTTGTAGGGAGGTCAAACCACGGGTCCAGCCGTCGATGCAGCGAACCAGCGGCTTGGAAGCGCCCCCGCCGCCGGCGTCTCTCAAGATCGATGCAATAGCTCCCTCGGGGAACGCGCTCTCGGCTGCGGCCGATGGAGCAGTGCTTTAACCGAACCTTTCCCTCTCTACGTCCGCAGCCTCACTCGCGCTCCCCTCGGTCGCTCCGTAAAGCGAGGGGCCTGGCGGAGCGACCCGAAAGCACCAGACGTGGAGTTTCGGATTAACCACTGCACTATTGCTTTCGGGGAACGAGTCAGGTCCCGAGCGAAGAACTACAGTCTTTTTATCAACCATTCAGGGGTTAGGCGGATAGCGTAGATGTTCAGGAGAGTCATATAGTCGGTGATGAGAAGGATGCCCACGATCACCAAGAGGATGCCGCCGGCGACGTGCACAATTGGAAGGTAGCGACGAAACCTCTGTGAAAACTGGAAGAAGGAATTCACCGCCACGGCGCTGAGAAGGAAAGGCGCAGCAAGCCCGGCTGCATACGTGGCAAGCAGCAAGATTCCCCACTTAATTTCCGCCGTTGTCCCGGCCAATGCCAGGATCGCCCCCAGGATAGGACCCACGCAGGGCGTCCAGGCCACGGCGAAGGTGATCCCGACCAGAACAGATCCAAAATAACCTGCAGGCCTGTCCCTTAGATGGAACTGCAGATAGCGCTCCAGCGCGGCGATCTTGAAAAAACCCATAAGATATATTCCGACCAGGACGATGAAGGTTCCGCCAAGGACACGAATGAAGCTGCGGTAGCCTAGAAAGAGACTCCCTAAGAAGCTCGCCGAGACACCGAGAGAGACAAAGACCAGAGAAAAGCCAAGGACGAACGAGAGCGAGTTCAGGGCCACTCGCCAGCGCACCCGACTCTCGATTTGAGGGGCGCGCATCTCCTCTAAAGAGACGCCCGAGACAAAAGAGAGATAGGAGGGAATGAGCGGAAGCACGCAGGGCGAAAGGAAGGAAAAAACCCCCGCTGTAAAGGCAACCAAGATGGTAACGTCGGTCACTTCTTTTTCTCGCTCAAGAGCGCCTTGATCAGCTCTCTCGCACCGGGGCCATACCATTCCGCAGGCCCCCAGACCCGGGCCAGGCCTTCCCCTTTTGGTCCGATCAGGTAGGTAGTCGGCAACCCCCAAGCGCCATAGAGAAGACCTACTTGGCCATCAGGATCGAGTAGCACAGGATAAGTCAGCTTGAGCTCTTTGACAAACGCCAGGGCGTCGCTACGCTTGTCCTTTACGTTTACGGCAAGAACCACAAAACCGTTGTTCTTAAACTCCTGGTAAAGGCGCTCCATGGCCGGCATTTCTTGGCGACAGGGAACGCACCAACTGGCCCAGAAATTGAGAAAGACGACTCTCCCCCTGAAGCTCTTGAGCGGCAACTGTTTCCCCGCGGGCGTGGGAAGAGTAAAATCTGGCGTCGGCGACTGCTCTTTCATGGGCTCTAAATTTGGCACCAGCTTGTAATTGATCTCTTGACCGCGACCGGCCTGGGCCCACCCTTGAGGGTTGCCGAAGAGGTCCACCGTCAGGAGCAAGAAGAGCGCAAACAACAGAACAAATAGCCGCATCGATCCCTTCGTCTTCGTGACCCTTAGCATATTATTAAATTGGCTTTCCAACTTTAACGGACTGACCGCCAAGAAGCAATACACCCTTATCTTATTAACAGAATGTGGATGTCTAAAGTTCCCGGTTCCATTTGGTCCGGACCTTCATCCTTCTCCCGCGAACTCGGCTAGGAAAATCTTATCACCCAATTTCTGCACTATCCAGCGATGGATATCCCTGGCAATCGCTTCCCCTCCGCCCTCGCCCAACATCCAGTGGCCGTGACCGGGGTACACCTTGAGATCACCGCCCAGCGACTGCGCCAGCTCCCCCAGGGAACCAACGGGCGCCACCGGATCCTCGCCACCGCCAACCACCAAGACCGGGCAATGGACGCGATCGGGATGGAACTCTGCGTGGCGGTCGAAGAACTCGCGAATCAAATAACTGGATTCTGGGATCATGCGCCGGAGAACATCCAACTGCTCCTCTTGAGAGACGGAGGCGAGCCAGGTGCGCCGGAAATCTCTTTCTTCAAGGCGAAAGGGCCGGCGAAAAAAAATAAGCGGCGAGTACTTCAGACGCAAAAGGCGGAGCGGCCGTGGCGTAGCCATCTGGACCTGTCTTGGCGGCAAAGTGGAGACAAGAACCAGGGCGGATATCTTTTCCTCCTCCGCTGCTTTTTGCGCCACTAACCCCCCGAAATTATGAGCCATGACGACCGGCGGGAAGGGAGAACTACGGATGACTCTCTTGATATCCTCCGCACAGCGCGGGAAGTCTAGCTGCTTGAGAATCTGATGTCTTTTTTCTTCGAACCGTCCCCTGAAGTTGATCGCCCAACACTCCCAGCCCAGATTGGAGAAATGGGTGGCCCACCTCTGCCAGCAACCGGCGGCGTTCCATAAGCCGTGAATCAAAAGGAGCGGCGCCTTAAATTTTGGCTTCTCTGGAGGTGAGGCGTCTACGAGCAGATCACCGATCCACATTTCCATGCTCTTAACCTAACACATTCGTAGACAGGCCCAAAGAAAAGGCCCCCCGGCTGCTAACCGAGGAGCCTTTTCTTTTGGGCAGCCAGGACAGCTACCCTATCGCCTGAGATAAGGAGGGTTTAATACATCTCCACCACTCCATACCACATCAACTTTACTTTTTCTTTTTTTTCTTGGCCTTCTTCTTTGCTGCCATAGGCACCTCCTTTTAGGATTCCCTCCGGTGGGTATCAGCTTAAGGGGAAGAAATAGATCGCTCAGGCGAAGAGATTTTCTCCTTCAAACCCTCCCACATCTTGTAGGTAGTCTGATTATAGCGGCACAATAAATTGTATGTCAAGAAAAAAATGACATTTTAGAAAAATTTTTACCCGGCTTACCATATCGGTGCGAAAGCTCATCTGTTATAATGCTTCGTAAGAACAAAAAGTTAATAAGCTTCGTAAATAACAGATTGTTTTATAACACCATCGCATCCACGCTGAACCGATTGAGGGTGGAACACCTGAAGGGTAACCTCCTTCTTAGGGATTTGCAGTGAGGCAGGCAGTGAGATAGATTGCGGAAAAACCTTCGTATCCGGAGTTCACGAGAGTGAATCAGAACTGGCTTGTCACCATCTTTTTCTTTGGCCTCTTGCTGGTCATCTTCTATTTTTCCTTCCTCGTCATAAGCCCTTTTCTCAAAGCCATCACCTGGGCGGCGATCCTGGCCATTGTGGTTTACCCTGCATATGCCTGGCTGCTCAGGCTCCTGAAAGGGAGAAGCACGTTAGCGGCGTTGATCATCACGATCCTGATTACGCTGGTTGTCCTCGTCCCCGCATTTAGAATTGTCGGGTTTTTGTCCGAGGAAGCGCTGGAGCTGGTGAAAACGGCACGCACCCTCGCGAATGGAGGTGAAATGGAGCTATGGAAGGAAAAGCCTTGGGTTCGAGATCTCATGAATCTTTGGCATGCGGTTTCCTTCGAATTGGCTAATTTCGAGATCGATCTTAAGAAAGTCTTACTCCAGGGCGCCCAACTGGCATCGGGGTTCCTGGCCACTCAAGCGAGAGAGATAGCCCAGGATGTCTTTATTTTTGTCGTGAACTTCGTCCTAGTCCTTTTCACTTTCTTCTTCTTCCTGCGGGATGGCAAGGAATTTTGCGACAAGATCCGCGGCATCTTGCCGATGGACCCGGAGCACCAAACTCATCTTTTCGAAAACATCATCAATGCCCTTTTTGCCGTTATTCACGGCTGCCTGGTCGTGGCGATGCTTCAAGGGCTCTTGGCGGGATTGGCCTACTGGTTGCTGGGGCTTCCCTTCGCGCTCCTCCTGGGAGTGGCGACAGCCTTCTGCGCCTTGCTTCCCGTCGGGGGCTCAACTCTGGTCTCTATTCCTGCCTCGGCGTATTTCCTTATCCAGGGAGATTACCTTAAAGGATTGATCCTGTTGGCGTGGAGCCTGGGTGTTGTGGGAACCATTGATAATGTTTTGAAGCCGCTGTTTATTGGGAGCCGGCTCAAGTTCCCTATCCTTTTTCTTTTTTTCAGCATCCTGGGGGGCCTTAAGCTATTCGGGGTCCTGGGGCTGATCCTCGGCCCGGTCCTGTTCGCCCTGCTTGCTGCTCTCCTGGATCTCTACATGAAAGAGTACGCGAAGACCTGAGGATTTCTCTGGGATCCGCATCGGTGTGAATGATGCAGGAGCCCGCGCTCCTGGCGAGGCCCTTCTGGACAGCCTGTGCCATCGTCGGGGTAGCCGAGGCGGTGGAAAAATAGAGGCAATCTGCGCTATACTATACAGGGTTTCTTTTGCGGTTTTAAATTCGCGCGAGAATCGGAGGACAAAACATGGCTGAGGATCTCCAGGTAAAAAGAGAGATTGTGCTCGAGGCTGACGCGGGGACTCTGGAGAAAATGCGCAAGGAAGGCCATGCGCGAGGATTTACCGTCTACTGCGATGAGGCAGAGCGTAGCGGCGGTGACAACAGTGCCCCGTCGCCGCTCGCCTATTTTGGCCTCTCGCTGGCTTTCTGACTTCTCACCCAGCTTTCCCGGTACGGGGAAATGGTGCGGACCAAAATCGACAAAGCCCGCGTATTCGTGACGGCGAGGTTCAAAAGCCAGGGTTCGGTCCTGGCCGAGACAGTGCAGGCGAGGAGCCTGGGTTTTGAAACCCGCCTCGAATTGGAGTCCAAGGAGCCGGTCGAGCGCGTTGCCGCGGTGGTACGCAACGCCGAGCATGGATGCTATGTATTGCAAACGATTCTCCATCCTGTCCCGGTCGAACGCAAATTCACTTTGAACGGCGCCGCCTTTGACCCTGAGGGATTTCCGAAGAGAGAAAAATAGGCCTGTCGGAAAGTAGAGATCCAAAGATGGCAGTGACCCAGAGAACCGCCTTGGTAGTGGATGACGAGCCGGACATCGTGCGTATCGTCAAGACGATGCTGGAAGGAGAAGGTTACGAAGTCTGGTGCGCTAACGACGGGGTGGAGGTTTTTGGCTTTTTGGACGAAAGGATCCCGGACATTCTGATTATTGACAGGATGATGCCGGGGATGAACGGGCTCGAGGTTATTCGGAGGCTCAAGGAATCCCCCAAGACTTCTTCGATTCCCGTAATCATGCTGACATCTATGGACAAATTCGACGATGTCACTGAGGGCTACCGTGGAGGAGCCGATGGCTATCTCACCAAGCCTTTTTCAAAAAAGCAGATCATCAATGGAATTAACCTGGTCCTGTCCTCTCGACAGACGATCCAAGAAGATGAGTTAAAGGCTCATGCCCTCCCTTTTTTAAGAGCCTGCGGCAAGCTTAGCAAACGGACAGAAGAGCTAGCGGAATGGTTTGCGGCCGAAGAGGGTCTCGCACCTCACGCCTGGCTTTACCAGTGGCTCGAGACCCGAGTCGAAACCGATGAGAACCAGGTTGGGAGTCTTAAGAAACTCCCCGAGTGGGAGTACTGCTTTAGCGGGTGGGGGGTGGACTTTCTAAACAGCAAGACAGGGGAGCAAGCGGAACTTGCTATTGGACCAGGAGGGAGATCCGATTCCTTTGATGAGTGGCGCATCCAGTGCTACATCCAGAACGAGGCCAAGCGCAGGGTAGATTTTATCGATCTCAATGCCCTGATCGAAAAGTATAGCGATGCAATTCGTATGCTTATGGAGCACCTTGCGCGCGCAGGGTGGATCGAGCCAGCTCAGGCACAAGGAGATCATGGGACTCCAGAGCTCGACGCCCAGCTTGGAGATCGATGGGTTGTTTCTGCAAAGGGCGCGCAGGCGCTTGGGCAAAGCTAAGCCTCCTTTTAAAGTCCTTGATTTGCCTACAGTTATATCTTTGAAAAATCGTTAAACAGCTAACGGAAATCGGGTCAGGTACCATGAATCAGTGGACCATTGAGGTCAGCGAGACCGATTTCGAAACAGAGGTTCTGGAACGCTCCAACCAGGTCCCGGTGATGGTGGATTTTTGGGCGTCCTGGTGTGCTCCCTGCCGCGTTTTGGGACCGGTGTTGGAGAGGATCGCCGACGAGCAAAAGGGAGAGATCATCCTGGCCAAGGTGAATGTGGATGAGAACCCTGACCTGGCTGCCCTTTTTCGGATTCAGGGAATCCCTGCGGTAAAGGTATTCAAAGACGGCCAGGTAGCGGTGGAATTCACCGGCGCCATTCCCGAAGGCGCGGTACGTGAACTGCTCTCTCGCATCCTTCCCTCGGAGTCGGACCAAGAGGCCGCAGCAGCGGCAAGGTTGGAGCAGGAAGGCCAGACGGAGAAGGCGAAGGCCATCTATCAAAAAATTCTTCAAAGCGATTTCACCCATGCCAAGGCCCTGCTGGGATTAGCTCGGATCCGCATTGCAGCCGGGGATGAAAAGGACTCTTTGGAGCTCCTCGAAAGCATCTCCCCGGACGCCCCGGAGCGAAAAGAGGCTGATCAGCTTATCGCCCGGCAGAAGATCAGGGCGGGGACCAGTCAAAACGAAGCGGCGCTGCGGGCCACGCTGGCGTCGGATCCGGGCAATTTAGAGGCGCGCTTCGGCCTGGCGCAGGCCTTGGCTGCGCGGGAAAGATACGAAGAGGCGCTCGCCGAATTTTTAGCCATTGTTAAGAAAGATCGGACCTTTCGCGACGATGGAGCGCGCCAGGCGATGCTTCAGATCTTTGATATCCTGGGATCAGAAAACGAACTTACCGAAAAGTACCGCTCCGAGCTGGC
>JACPSE010000140.1 GCA_016193465.1 Deltaproteobacteria bacterium | reverse complement strand
CCGGCTTCTCCACCATCATCCGCGAATCCCAGGACGCCAGCTGCGCCATCTTAAACTGCAACGGAGATGTCGTCGCCCAGCATGTTGTCCTGCCCCTTCACATGGGCGCCTTTCCCGCCTGCGCCCAGGGTGTGCTGAAAACCTATTCCCCTTCCGAGATCCAGGAAGGGGATGCCTTCATCACCAATCACCCTTACCTGGGGGGGAGTCCTCATGCCCCGGACATGGCGGTGCTGACGCCGATCTTTTACCGCGGGGAGTGGGTCGGCTTTGCCGCCAACATGGCCCACAAAAGCGATATCGGCGGCACCGTCCCTGGCAGCGGCTCGGGGCAGGCCCGTGAGATCTTTCAGGAAGGTCTCCATTTGCCGCCGGTAAAGTATGCCTCCCGGCTGCAAACGGTTAAAGAGATCGAGTCGATCATTACCGCCAACAGTCGCACGCCGGAGCTGGTGATTGGGGATCTCCGTGGGCAAGTGGGATCCAACCGCCTGGGGGAGAGAAGGTTTTCCGAGCTCATGGAGCGCTACGGGAAAGAAACCGTGCTGGCTTGCACCGAACAACTCTCCCTACACACCGAGAGCATCGTGCGCCAGGCAGTCGCCTCCTGGCCGGATGGAGAGGCAGAGGGAGAGGGTTTTATCGATCATGATGGCATCGATCTCGAGAGTCCGATACGAATTCATGTCGCCGTGGAAAAGAGAGGAGACCAGATCCGCTTCGACTTCAGCCGCTCCGGCGATCAGACCAGGGGCCCAGCCAACATCCGCCCCCCTCTGGTACAAGCCTGCTGCACCTATGCTATCATTTGTCTGATCGACCCCTACCTTCCCATCAACCAGGGACTAGGCCGCTTGGTGAGGACCACCTTTCGCGAGGGGAGCGTGCTCGATCCCCGCTTTCCTGCCGCGGTCAACACCTATATGCCCACCGCCCATGTGGTCGTGGAGGCGATCTTCAAGGCCCTGGGCCGTTTCGTCCCTGGGAAGAGAATCGCCGGAGGCTCGGGCAGCGCCGCCATGGTCCTGGGAGGGCAGAGCACAGGGGGCAAAAGAGCCTATGTCCACTATGAGATCTTTACCGGCGGCACCGGCGCCCGGTGGGGCAAAGACGGGGTATCGGCGACAGCGTTCCACTTGAGCAATTGTAAGACAGCTCCGGTTGAGATTATCGAATCAGAATTCCCCACCCGGGTAGAGCGCTTCGAATTGCTACCCGACTCCGGTGGTGCCGGCTGCTGGCGCGGCGGCCTGGGTTTCGTCCGGGAGTACCGCGTCCTTCAAGACGAGGTCCGTTTCTCGTTGCGCACGGACAAGCACCTGATAGCGCCTTGGGGCCACGAAAGAGGGAAACAGGGTGGCAGAGGGGCCTGCATTATCAACCCCGGCGCCGAGGGGGAAAAGAGACTTCCCTCGCGCTTCGGCGATTACGTCCTGCAACAAGGGGACCTCCTCCGTCTGGAAAGGCCGGGCGGCGGCGGAATAGGTAATCCTCGGGAGCGACCCCCGGAATGGGTCCTTGAGGACGTGCGGCAAATTTACGTCTCGATGGAGAGCGCGAGACTCGATTACGGAGTAGCCCTGGAGCTGAAAAATGGCGAGCCTGTCCTGGACCAGGCAGGGACCCTTAGGCTACGGGGAAAGAAATGAAAAAAAAGCTAGCAAAAAGAAATCACCTCTGGTATAAGAACGGGCTAGTAAATAAATCGCTTCAAGGAGGAAACAATGGCCGCAAAAAAACGCAAACCGAACGCTGCATTCATGAAGCCTGTGCAACCCGATTCTTCTCTGGCAGCAGTTGTCGGCAGCAAACCTCTGCCTCGCACGCAGGTGACCAAGAAGCTCTGGGCCTACATCAAGCGCAGAGGGCTTCAGGACAAAAAGAAGAAGACCATGATCAATGCCGACGATAACCTGAAAGTGGTTTTCGGCGGCAAGAAACAGGTCACCATGTTCGAGATGACCAAGCTGGTCAGTCGACACTTGAAGTAGCTCTCTAGTTCGTTAAATTCCACCCAAGAATGGCCAAGGTAATCGGTCCGCCGTTTGCCTTGGCCTATTTTTGTCCGTTTCGGGCAGAAATTAAAGCGTGACGAAACTATTCTCTTTGGTTCGACAATTCACCGCTGCTGTGTGGCCTCGAAGAGGTGGAGCTGGCGGGTGTGGCCTTCGTCGTCGAAGTGGACCGGATAGTTGCCGCTGAAGCAGGCATCGCAAAAACCGTCGGTCCGACCGTCTAGAAAACCGTACATGCCCTCGCGGCTGATATAGCCGAGGCTGTCCGCTTCGATGAACTTGCGGATCTCCTCCACGGAACTGGAGGATGCAATCAGCTCCGAACGGGTGGGGGTATCAATCCCGTAATAGCAGGGGCTGATCGTCGGCGGGGAGCTGATCCGCATGTGAACTTCTTTCGCGCCGGCATCGCGCAGCATCCGGATGATCTTGCGGCTGGTAGTCCCGCGCACGATCGAGTCATCCACCACCACTACCCTCTTCCCTTTCAGCACCTCGCGCTGGGCATTGAGTTTTATCTTGACGCCGAAGTGTCGAATCGACTGCTGCGGCTCGATGAAGGTCCGCCCCACATAGTGATTGCGGATCAGCCCGAACTCCAGTGGAAGGCCGGATTGCTCCGAGTAGCCAATCGCCGCGGGCACACCGGAATCCGGCACCGGGGTTACCAGGTCTGCCTGCACCGGGTTTTCGCGCGCGAGCTGCCGGCCCAGCTCCTTTCTTACCTGATAGACGTTGCGACCGTAGAGATTGCTGTCTGGGCGGGAAAAGTAAATGTATTCAAAGATGCACTTTGCATGAGGGACCGGCGGAAACGGCTTCAACGATTCCATCCCCTTGGGGCCGAAGGTGATGATTTCCCCGGGCTCCACTTCTCTCAGATATTCGGCCTCGATCAAATCCAGCGCACAGCTCTCTGAGGCTACCACATAGCCATTCCGATTCCGCCCAACCTTAAACTTTCCCAGAACCAACGGCCGAAACCCCATCGGATCACGCGCCGCGATCATCCGGTCCAGCGTCAAGAAGAGAAGCGAGTAGGCCCCCCTGACGCGGCTCAACGCCTCGACAATCCTGCCCATGAGAGTCGCTTCCTTGGAGGTGGCGATGAGATGGATGATCACCTCAGTGTCAGAGGTGGACTGAAAGATGGAGCCGTAGGCCTCTAACTCATCACGCAGCATCCCGGCGTTGACCAGGTTGCCATTGTGGGATATCGCAATCGGACCTTGAGCATATTCAACAACAAACGGCTGCGCGTTTTTGAGATGGCTCTGGCCGCTGGTAGAATAGCGGTTGTGGCCAATCGCGCTGGAGCCTTCGAGGCGCTTGATGACATCCTCTTTGAAGATATCCGCCACCAGCCCCATCTGGCGATGAGAGATGAGGGCTTTGCCGTCGGAGGAGACGATGCCGGAAGATTCCTGTCCCCGGTGTTGAAGAGCGTAGAGGCCGAGGTAAACCATGTTGGCCGCCTCGGGGTGGCCGAAGATCCCCATGACAGCGCACTCATCGTGGAATTTATCGAACATCTCCTGAAACCACCTCTTGACTACTCTTGCCAGCTTCCTTCAACCTTTCCTCCCTTGTACGGGCGTATCGCGATACGCCCCTACAACTCTTTACCCTGCCCTCGAAGCCGTCTTTCCAGACCACCCAACCATACGGCCCTGAGCTCGTCCACTGGCACTCGGACCAGGGGATGAACCGCCAGATGCCCGCCGCCGACCTCGCCAATTACCTGCATCGGCGCCCCTTCTTTAACGGCGATCTGCCTAAAACGATTGAGCTCTTTCTCCCTCAAAGTGACAATGATACGCGACTGCGACTCCCCAAATAGACGGGCATCACCGCGCATCATCTCCCGGAGCTCGACCCTTACCCCTAGGGGCTTCTCAGGCCCGCTGATGCAGCACTCTGCCAGCGTTACCCCCAGCCCGCCCTCGGACATGTCATGAGCAGAGCGAATAATGCCTTTCTCGATAGCCTTAATACAACACTGTTGTACCGCCCGCTCCAACCTCAAATCGATCCAGGGAGGAGTACCCTTTACTATCCCATGAACAACCTTCAGATACTCGCTCCCCCCAAGCTCTTCCCGATTGCGTCCCAGGAGCACTACTAAATCACCCGAAGACTTAAACCACGGCGTTGCATGCCGCTCCACCTTCTGCAGGAGACCAACCATCCCCACCGTGGGGGTTGGATAGATAGGCACGCCGTCAGTTTCATTATAGAAGCTCACGTTGCCGCTCACAACAGGCACGCCCAATGTGATGCAGGCATCCCGCATGCCCTGGAGAACCTGGGAGAATTGCCACATGACATCCGGCCTCTCCGGGCTGCCAAAGTTGAGGCAATCGGTCAGCCCAAGAGGCCGAGCGCCCACGCAGGCGAGATTCCGAGCCGCCTCCGCCACTGCCAAAATCCCTCCAACATACGGATCCAGATAACAATAGCGGCCGTTACCATCCACGGTAAGAGCCAGGGCCTTGTCGGTTCCCTTGATACGTATCACCGCGGCATCCGCGCCCGGCGCCACCACGGTGTTGCTACGGACGAAGTGGTCATACTGCCGGAAGACCCACTCCTTGGAGGCAACATTTGGCGACTCCAGAAGGAGCTTCAGAGTCGCGCCGAGATCTTTGGGCACCTCGATCTTCTCCAAATCCAGCCGCTGCAATTCATCCTGGCCTTGCGGCCGCTCCGCTGGCCGACTATAGACGGGCGCGTCAGAGCTCAGCGCGACAACCGGGATGCGGACCACCTCTGCCCCATCGAAGAAAGCGCGGAACAGCCTGTCGCGCGTCACTTTGCCAACCACTACCGCATCGAGATCCCACTTCTCGAAAATGCGTTTGACCTCATTTTCCTTGCCCTTTTTTGCGACCAGCAACATCCGCTCCTGCGACTCTGACAGGAGAATCTCATATGGAGTCATCCGTCGCTCCCTCAGCGGAACGCGGGAGAGATCGAGTTCCACCCCACTTCCCCCACGCGCGGCCATCTCCGCGGCCGAGCTCGTGAGTCCGGCGGCGCCCATATCCTGGATTCCCACCAGGCAATGGCCCTTCATCAGCTCGAGACATGCCTCTAGAAGAAGCTTCTCGGTGAAAGGATCGCCCACCTGGACCGTCGGTCTCCGTTTTTCCGACTCTTCGGAGAAGGCCTCGGAGGCCATGGTGGCACCGTGGATGCCGTCTCTCCCGGTCTTGGCCCCAACATAGATCAGAGAGTTACCGGCTCCCTTTGCCGTCCCTTTAAATATGCGCCTTTTCTCCGCAATGCCGAGCGTGAAAGCGTTCACCAGGATATTGGCGTTGTAGGACTCGTCGAAAAAAAGCTCCCCCCCCACCGTGGGAACCCCCACGCAGTTGCCGTACCCTCCGATCCCCGAGACCACGCCGCTCAGCAGATACGGCGTTCGGGGATGATCGAAGCTGCCAAAACGGAGCGAATTCAAGGAGGCAATAGGGCGCGCCCCCATTGTGAATATGTCTCGCAAAATTCCTCCGACTCCGGTGGCCGCTCCCTGGTAGGGCTCGATGAAAGAAGGGTGGTTGTGGCTCTCCATCTTAAAGACCGCCACCTGCCCGTTGCCGATATCCACAATGCCGGCGTTCTCCCCGGGCCCCTGAAGCACTGCCGGCCCATCCGTGGGGAGCAACTTGAGGTGGACTTTGGAGCTCTTATAGCTGCAGTGCTCCGACCACATCACAGAGAAGACCCCCAGCTCGGTGTAGTTGGGCTCTCGTCCCAGGATCTCGACGATCCTCTTATACTCATCCTCGCTGAGACCATGGCTGGCGATGATTTCAGCGTTGATGGACGGTTGGTCGTATGGTTTCGCGCCTAGCCGAGCCACGCCCTTTTCTCCCGCTTGTCGCAAGCAGCTATCACCGAGGAGAAAATCTTGAGTCCGTCCTCACTCCCCAGGATTTTCTCTCCCGCGTCCTCCGGATGAGGCATGAGCCCGAAGACATTTCTCCCGTCGTTGCAAACACCGGCGATGTGATCGAGAGAACCATTCGGATTGGCCGAGGGCGAAGTCCTTCCTTTGCCATCCACGTAGCGGACCAGGACCTGGCGATTCTTATGCAGACGCTCCAGCGTACCAGGATCCGCGTAATAGCAGCCCTCGCCGTGCTTGATTGGAAGCCTCAAGAGCTGCCCTTTCTTGGCAGCGCAGGTAAACGGAGTGTCGCTTTCTTCCACGCGCAAGAAAACCTGACGGCAGATAAACTGCAAAGAGGCATTGCGCACCAGCGCTCCGGGCAGGAGGCCGGCCTCGCAGAGGATCTGAAAGCCATTGCAGATTCCCAGGACCAGACCGCCCAGGCGCGCAAACTCCACAACTCCTTGCATGATCGGAGAAAAACGCGCCATTGCGCCGCAGCGGAGATAATCACCGTAGGAGAATCCTCCCGGCAGGACGATGCAGTCGAACCCGCCGTTCAGACGATCCTTGTGCCAGAGAAACTCGACCCTTTGCCCCAAATTGTGCTTTAGGCAATCGTAGACATCTTGCTCGTCGCAGCAGCCGGGAAAGACGATAACACCCCAACGCATGTTTCGTTACTCGTGATTCGTTACTCGTTGTTCGTCAATCGGCCAAAGATTTTACGTTCCTGGCGTTTGCCTGTTGCCTCACGCCTGTTGCCTTCCGCCTACTCAATTTCAAAGCGGTAATCCTCGATCACCGGATTGGCGAGCAACTTGTCGCACATCTCACGGATCTTGAGCTCGGCGGCCTGACGGGACGGCACGTCCAGAGAAATCTCAAGGTATTTTCCCATCCGCACGTCCTGAACCTCTTGATAGCCGAGCGAATGGAGCGAGTGCGCTACCGCTTTCCCTTGGGGGTCCAAAACCCCATCTTTGAGGCAAACGAAAATTTTAACCCGCATGGAGCAACTCTTCCCTCTGCCAAAAACCCGAAGGCGCTCTCAATGAAAGACTCGATTGAAAATGAAGTCGACGTTTTTCAGATAATGTTTCAAATCCCAAATTTGTTCAATATCGCGGGCCGAAAGATAGCGGCGCATTTCGGGGTCCCGCAAGACCTCGCGCTTGAGGTCTCCGCCGTCTTTGCCCGCTTTCAGGGCATGGCGTTGAACCATCCTGTAGGCGACATCACGCGACAACCCTTTGTCCACGAGGCTGAGCAGCACGCGCTCCGAGAAAATCGCCCCGCCGCTCCTTTCCAGGTTACGCCTCATGTTTTCGGGGTAGACGCAGAGATCTTTCAGAATATAGGTCATCCGCCGAAGCATGAAATCGAGCAGGATCGTCGCATCCGGGGCGACCACCCGCTCCACGGAAGAGTGGCTGATGTCCCGTTCGTGCCAGAGAGGAATGTTCTCGAGAGCCGCCGCGGCATAGGAGCGCATCAGCCGCGCCAGACCTGAGACGTTTTCCGAGAGAATCGGGTTCCTCTTATGGGGCATCGCCGACGACCCTTTCTGCCCCTTAGTGAACGGCTCTTCGGCCTCCTGGACTTCCGTCCTTTGGAGGTGACGAACCTCGACGGCAAATTTTTCCACGGAACCCGCAATCACGGCCAGGGTAGCAAAGAAGAAGGCATGGCGGTCGCGCTGAATAATCTGATTGGAGACAGAGGCGGGCTTGAGACCGCTTTTCTTGCAGACATAGGCTTCCACCTTTGGCGATATCTGCGCGAATGTGCCGACGGCCCCGGAGATCATCCCCACGCTGACCTCATCAGCGGCCCTTTCCAGCCGGGCTAAATTGCGCCTCATCTCTTCGTGCCATAGGGCCAGCTTAAGACCGAAAGTAATGGGTTCGGCATGGATCCCATGGGTGCGCCCGATCATTGGCACCCGCTTGTATTTAAAGGCCTGTTGTCTGAGCACGCTCATGAGTCCCCGCACGTCCTCAGCTAGGAGCGCAGCAGCCTCCTTAAGCTGCAACGCCAAAGCAGTATCCATGACATCAGAAGAGGTCATGCCCATATGGAGAAAACGCGCATCGTCGCCCAAAGACTCCGCGACGGAACTCAAAAAAGCGATCATCTCATGCCGCACTTCCTTTTCGATCTTGCGCATCCGGGCTATCCTAAATCGGGCCCTTTTTCTGATCCGGGCAACCGCCGCCTTTGGCACCTTGCCCAAGTGCGCCAGCGCCTCGGCGGCCAGAATCTCCACCTCAAGCCACATCTGAAACTGGTTTTGCTCGGACCAGATCCGAGCCATCTCTGGACAGGTGTAACGCTCAATCATAAAATTAAGAAGGCAACAGGCAGTAGGCACTAGGCGGTAGTAGAACGCGGAAACTCTTCCCGCCGACTGCTGTCTGCTTACTGCCTACTGTAACTGTTGCCTTTCGCCTCACGCCTTATCGGTGTGTCCGAAACCGCCCTCCTGACGTCGCGAAGGGAGGAGTTCGCTTACCTCCTGCCATCGCGCCTTGCAGACCCGTTGCACTATCATCTGCGCTACCCTCTCCCCGCGACGTACCACAACCGGCTCTTTCCCCAAATTGACAGCGATCAACTGAATTTCCCCGCGGTAATCCGAGTCGATGGTCCCGGGGCTATTGACCAGCGTAACCCCTTCTCTCAAGGCACGACCGCTTCGAGGGCGAATCTGGGCCTCAAAGCCCGCGGGCAACGCCACCGCAATACCGGTCGGTATCAGTGCACGCTCCAGTGGCGCTAGCACCACGTCTCCTTCCAAATCCGCGGCGAGATCCATTCCCGCGGCTCCCTCAGTCCTATAGGCAGGCAAAGGAAGGGGATCTCTGCTTTCGCGCACCCGCATTATTTGAATTCGGACTTCTTCCATTTGCACGAGAGAACGAACCCTCAATGCAAAATGTAAATCTTAAAGTGCAAAATGGAGGAGGAAGCGGAAATTTTGCCTTTTGCACTTTTCAGTTTTCATTTTGCACTTAATTATACTGACAGGCTGAAAGCTAGTTTTCTCTTCCCGACATCACCCAAAAGGGTCAATGCCATCCCTTCTGGTCGAAGGATGGTGCTAGCCAGCTCGACTATGTCAGAGCGCGAGACCGATCGAATTCCCCGAGAGATATCCTCGGGAGAAATGGCCCTGCCGAAATAGACCTCGTTTTTGGCGATATGGCTCATCCACGAATCTGAAGTCTCAAGACCCAAGATCATGCTTCCGATTAACTGGTTCTTGGTGCGTTCCAGCTCCTCCTCCCCGATCCCTCCGGCCGCTAACCGGCGCATCTCCTGTAGAATGAGGTCCACAACTTCCTCAACCCATTCGGGACTGGTGCCGGCATAGACTCCGAGGTATCCCACGTCCTTATAGGCGGATAAAAAAGAATAAACGGAATAGGCCCTTCCCCTTTTCTCTCGGATTTCCTGAAAAAGTCGCGAACTCATTCCGCCGCCAAGGATCGTGTTGAGGATATAGGCGGCATAGCGCATAGGATGGGCCTGGTGGATGCCGGCAACACCGAGACACAGATGGACTTGCTCCAACGGCTTTGCATGCTGGAAGATTCCACTCTGCAGCGTGGGAGAGTCCCCGTTGCCGGGGACTGGGGATAAGGGACTGGGGACTGAGGACTGAGCCGCCAGCTTCTCCTCCATCGCGCGGCCTAAATCGCTATGGCGGAGATGACCCGCCGCGGCAACAATGACCCGGCCAGGGAGGTAGCGCTCATGAACAAACTGGAGAAAATCTTCGCGGTGAAAATTCAAGACCGTCGCGGCTTCTCCGCAAATGGGACGGCCCAACGGATGGCCTTGGAAAAAATCGAGACTGAAAAGATCATGGACATAATCGTCGGGGGTGTCTTCAGCCTGGGAGATCTCCTGCAAGATCACCGATCTTTCCCGCTCGATCTCCTGCCGGTTAAAAACCGAATGGAGAAAGATATCCGTCAAGAGATCGATCGCCAAGGGGAGATTCTCGTCCAGCACTTTGGCGTAGTAACAGGTGTACTCCTTCGCGGTAAAGGCATTCAGCACGCCACCGACGGCATCCATCTCTTCTGCGATGCGTGCCGCAGTGCGCTGTTCCGTCCCTTTGAAAAAGAGGTGCTCGATGAAGTGGGAGATCCCGTTTTGGTGGCGCAGCTCGTGGCGTGACCCGTTCTCTACCCAGATCCCCAGGCTCACGGAACGGGTGTCTGGCATTTCTTTGGAAAGGACGCGAATGCCGTTGTCCAGGACGGTCTTGGTAAACATGGAGAGAAAGATGCCGTTTAGTGTTCTCCCGGCACTGGATCGTCGTGATGAGCCCTGGGACCTCGGGGCTGTTGGGATTTGCCCGCTTCCGCAAGCGCATCTTTGCGGCTGAGCCTAATCTTGCCCTGTCTATCGATCTCCAAAACCTTGACCATCACCTCGTCCCCTTCCTTGAGCACATCGCTCACCCGGCGCACACGCTCGGGCGCCAACTGAGAGATATGCACGAGACCATCCGTGCCCGGCAGGATCTCCACAAAGGCGCCGAAGTCTACGATCTTCCGCACGGTGCCCTTGTAGATCTTTCCGATCTCGGCCTCGGCCGTGATTCTCTGGATCATCTCCACGGCCCTGCGAGTAGCCGCCTCATCGCTGGACGCAATCGTTACCGTCCCATCATCCTCCACATCCATTTTGACGCCCGTCTCCTCGACGATGCCGCGAATGACTTTGCCTCCCGGGCCGATGATCTCGCGAATCTTTTCCTGTTTGACCTTCAGCGTAATGATCCTGGGCGCATGGCCGGATATCTCTCTGCGCGGCTCCGAGATCGCGGCATCCATCACGTCAAGAATGCCGAGCCTGCCCTCTCTCGCTTGATAGAGGGCCTCACACAAGATCTCCCGGCTGACGCCGCTGATCTTGACATCCATTTGCAGGGCCGTGATCCCTTGCCGGGTCCCGGCTACTTTAAAATCCATGTCTCCCAAGTAGTCTTCATCTCCCAGGATATCCGAAAGCACGCGCACCTGATCCGCTTCTTTGATCAAACCCATGGCGATGCCAGCCACCGGCCCCGTCACCGGCACACCGGCATCCATGAGGGAAAGGGAACCCCCGCACACGGTGGCCATAGAGGTAGAGCCATTGGACTCCAAGACCTCCGAGACGACACGAAGGGTGTAAGGAAACTCTTCCTCTTTGGGAATGACGGGAAGCAGCGCCCGCTCCGCCAAAGCGCCGTGGCCAATATCTCTCCGGCTCGGGCCACGAAGGAATTTCACCTCTCCGACACTATAGGGAGGGAAGTTATAGTGGAGCATGAATTTCTTGTAGTGCTCGCCGATCAGGGCATCGATCTTTTGCTCGTCGGAAGTGGTCCCCAAAGTAGTAACAACCAGGGCCTGTGTCTCACCCCTGGTAAAGAGGGCGGAACCATGGGTGCGGGGCAGGACCTCCACCTCACAAGTGATCGGGCGGACATCCTTCAGGCCCCTGCCATCGATCCGGCGCCGCTCTTTGACAATGAGCTGGCGGAAATAGTCCTTTCTCAAGTCCTCAAAGATCGCCTTAATCTCCTTTTCTTTTTCCGGGCGTTCGAGCCGGGCCTGGGCAAGGACCTCGCCCTTAACCTCGTCGAGGCGCTTGTAACGCTCCTGCTTCTCCGGAATGGCAATGGCTTCAAGGATTTTATTGCGAGCCAACTCGTCAACGCGTTGGACCAGTGTCCGATCCCGCTCGACAATCGGGACGGGGCGCTTGCTTTTCCCCACCTCTCGCTTGATCTCTTCTTGATAATCTAAAAGCGGCTGGATGGCCTTATGGCCCAGGAACAAGGCCTCCAGGATCGTATCCTCCGGTACCATCCGTGCCCCGCCTTCTACCATGACAATGGCGTCGCGACTGCCCGAAAGGAAAATATCCAGATCGCTGTCCTGGAGCTGACTCTGAGTCGGATTGACAACCCATTGACCCTCAACCCTTCCGATCCTGACGCCAGCAAGCGGCCCCTTAAAGGGGATATCAGACACCTCCAGGGCAACGGATGCCCCCAGCAGGGCGACCAAATCGGGGTCGTTCTCTTTGTCCGCGGAGAGGACCGTGGCAATGACCTGCGTCTCAGATCTCAGACCATCAGAAAAAAGCGGCCGGATGGACCTGTCAATAAGCCGGCAGGTCAAAATCTCTTTTTCCGACGGCCGCCCTTCCCGCTTAAAGAAACCTCCCGGGATTTTTCCTGCGGCGAAGGTCTTTTCTTGGTAGTCCACCGTCAAGGGGAAAAAATCGGTATCCCCTTTTACGTCTTTAACCGCTACCGCCGTCGCCAGCACCACTGTCTCGCCATAGCGGACCAGGGCAGAACCGTCTGCCTGCTTTGCCATCTTGCCCACCTCTATGGATAGGGGACGGCCATAGTATTCGACCTCAATTCTTTTTGCCATGTTTAGATCCCTTCTAGGGAGAGGGATTTCACGGAAAAATAAAGGAAGGGGACTTCCAGCCGGTGACCACTACTTCCTTATACCCAGCCGATGGATCAGACTTTGGTATCTCTCGTAATCGTTCTTCTTGAGATAATCGAGAAGCCTCCTCCTCTGGCCTACAAGCATAAGGAGGCCCCGGCGGGAGTGGTGATCCTTAACATGAATCTTGAAGTGCTCCGTAAGGTGATCGATGCGCTGGCTGAGCAGCGCAACCTGCACCTCGGGCGAGCCGGTATCGGTCTGATGGAGTCTGAACTGCTCAATAACCTCTTTCCTCTGCTGCTGAGCAATCCCCATGTATCCTCCGTTTGTCTTCTCTCTTTCCTCTCTATTTACCATTTTTTTAGCACACTACCTTGACCTTGTAAAGCAGCATGGCGCTGAAAACTTGCGCTCTGGCCGGATGATGTGGCCGTAAGCCTCCCCCACGGTCTCTGCCCTTGTTGCCGCAAAGGTTCGTCGCTTTCGAACTAGAACCCTCAATCTCCCCGACGCGACTCGGCCACCGAACGATAAGCGTCCACAATAACCCAAACGTAAAGGATCATCGCCAGCAAGACGCAGGAAAACATACGTAACCCGCTGACGCCGAGACGGAC
The DNA here is from genome assembly GCA_016193465.1 of Deltaproteobacteria bacterium. Taxonomy (GTDB): domain Bacteria; phylum Desulfobacterota; class Binatia; order UBA9968; family UBA9968; genus UBA9968. Next base: position 36,202 of record JACPSE010000140.1, on the reverse strand, counting down.
AAAGTTCTCCTTGGCCCAGGTGAATAGCGTCTCGCCTTCGGCCAATAAATGGGCTTCCATGAGTGTGAAGGTCTGAAGAATAAAAAAACTGTAGAACACGGTAACCGCTAAGATCACTAGACCCCGATCGTATCTACCGGCGTAGGCCTGCCCCAATCCAGGTACCAATAGAGTCAGGATAGCTGCAAGCCAGGGGCTTTTTTCCTTTTGCCCTTCCATGAGGCTTCTACTATGGAGGGGCTCCTAGCGCTTTGTCAAGCGCGAAGAAAAAGCGGGGAAAAAGGCGTTTTTCTCGTCAAGCCGTTTATGATACATTAGAGCAGAACAATGCGATTTTATGCCGCCCTTCTAGTTGCGCTGCTATTCTCTCTTCCCGGCCCTTCCGTCGCCGCCGACATCCTCCGGTGGGTAGACGAAAAGGGAGTTGTCCATTTCACCGACAACCTGCACAACATCCCCGAGAAGTTCAGGGCCAACGCTACGAGGATAAAGGCGAGGGAAACTCCGAGGAGTGAGGAGGCCTCAAAACCTGCTTTCTTCGACAAGGCATCGGTTCCCTTTCAGAAGAGGGGTGCTGTGGTGATCGTCCCGGCGACCATCAACGAAAAGGCCGCAGCCAAATTTGTCGTGGATACGGGGGCAAGCTATACGATGATTTCCCAGGCTATTGCCAAGGAGTTAGAAATCGACCTGGAGAAGAAACTTCCTACCATCCCTTTTCAGACTGCGAACGGTATTATCCAGGCCCCTTTGGTGATCCTCGGCTCGATAGATGTGGGAGGGCTCCAGGTTAAGGATCTTACGGCGGCGGTTCACGATGTCTTTCCCGATCCCGGCATCTCAGGGCTTTTAGGATTGAACTTCTTGAGCAACTTCCGGATGGACATTGATACTCAAAACGGGGTACTGCACCTGGAGAAGAAGTAGGCGCCCTGCCAGCCCCTCACCTCTGGAGATCCATCATAGAGGCGCGGTAGCCCACAACTTGTCTGACTTCCTTAAGGTAGCGTTTGATATCGGCGATCAGTCGCGGGCGGTTCAGAAAAAGGGGCAGGAGACTATAATTGAGATAGTCCCCTTTTACGACGTGACACTCCTTGCAGCTTGCGACAATGTTCGCGGGAAGATCTTGCCCGCCCTTGCCAAGAGGAACAATATAGTCCTTAACTTTCGAGTCGAATCTTCCCCCAAAAAACGAAAGCCGCCTGCCGCAGTACGTGCAGAGCTTAGCGGCGATATAAGACCGCGTACAGAAAGACTTAACCTCTCCCATCAACCTCGGCAGTAAAGCTCGCCGTCCAGGGCCTGATCACGAGCATCCACTCACAGCTCCGCAGTTCATACACTTGTAACAAGCGCCGCTGCGGATCATGATCGCCCCACAATCCGGACAGGGCGGGGCATCCTGCTGATACAGACTGGTGATGTTGCTGATCGCCGTGACTGGCGCTCCCCCGCGCGGGCCCTGAGCGTTAAGCGGGACCACTTTCTTATTGGTGTCATCTTCTTCCCGCCCGCCCTTAACGATACCGACCTCCTGCTGCGCCTCCCCGTCCAAAAACTTTGTGGCAAGCCAGCGGAAGATGTAATCCATGATTGACTTCGCCATCGGGATATCCGGATTTTTGGTAAAACCCGAGGGCTCAAAGCGCATATGGCTGAACTTGTCCACCAGGACCCTCAAAGGGACTCCGTACTGCAGAGCCATCGAGATCGCCGTAGCGAAGGAATCCATTAAGCCCGATATCGTGGAGCCTTCTTTGGACATGGTGATGAAAATCTCTCCGGGCTGGCCATCCTCATACATCCCCACTGTTATGTAGCCCTCGTGTCCAGCGATGTCGAACTTGTGCGTGATCGACCTCCTTTCGTCTGGAAGCTTACGCCTAAAGGGACGGGACTCTTTCGCTTCCGGTTTTGGCGCCTTGTCCTCTTCCTTGGAGGTATTAAGAGGCTGGGTCCGCTTCGAACCGTCTCGGTAGATAGCCACGGCCTTCACCCCCAGTTTCCAGGCCTCGATATAGGCCTGCATGATCTCTTCCACGGTCACGTCACTGGGCATGTTGATGGTCTTGGAGATCGCCCCGGAAATAAACGGCTGCACGGCTCCCATCATGCGCAAGTGACCCATATACTGGATCGAGCGGCTCCCATTGACCGGCTTGAAGGCGCAGTCAAAGACCGAAAGATCCTCATCTTTAAGGTGAGGGGCGCCCTCGATGGTTTGATGCTCATCGATGTACTCCACAATCTCTTGAATCTGTTTCACGTCGTATCCGAGTCGCCTCAGAGCGCGCGGTACCGTGTTGTTGACGATCGTAAAATGGCCGCCTCCGACCAGCTTCTTGTACTTAACGAGAGCGATATCCGGCTCGACGCCGGTAGTATCGCAGTCCATCATGAACGCTATTGTTCCCGTAGGCGCCAGGACGGATATCTGGGAGTTCCTCACGCCGTATTGCTCTCCCGCCTCGCAGGTCATATCCCATACTTCTCGGGCGGCGGTCAGGAGATCCAGGGGAACATGAGACGGAGAGATCTTGTAAGCATGGGACCGATGCTTGTTCAGCACCCGGAGCATCGGCTGGCGGTTAACGTCAAACCCGGAAAAGGGACCTATCCCTCCGGCTATGCGAGCGGACTGAAGATATCCCTCCCCTGACATCAGAGCTGTAATGGCAGCGGCATACCCTCTGCCGGCTTCGGAATCGTAGGGAAGGCCCAAAGACATGAGCAGAGCGCCGAGATTGGCATAACCCAAGCCCAATTCACGGAATGCGTGGGCATTGGCAGCGATCTCAGGCGTCGGGTAGGAAGCGTTGTCCACCAGAATATCCTGGGCAAGAATCATGATATCCACAGCGTGGCGGAAGGCCTCGACATCGAAGACATCGTCGTCGCGGAGAAATTTAAGCAGGTTTAACGAAGCCAGGTTGCATGCGGAGTTGTCCAGATGCATGTACTCTGAACAGGGGTTCGATGCGTTGATGCGGCCGGTATTGGAGCAGGTATGCCAGTCGTTGATAGTTGTGTCAAACTGCATCCCGGGATCGCCGCAAAGAAAGGTCCCTTCGGCAATCATGCGGAGAATATCGCAAGCCTTATAGGTATCGCAAATCCCACCGGTGGTTACATAGCGCGTTTTCCACTCGCGGTCCTCCAGCACCGCCTGCATAAACTCATCGGTTAGCCGCACTGAGTTGTTGGCGTTCTGAAAGAAAACGCTCCCGTAGGCCGGCCCGTCCAGGCTGGAATCGTATCCCGCCTCGATGAGGGCCCAGGCTTTCTTTTCTTCCTCTACCTTACACTTGACAAACTCCACGATGTCAGGGTGGTCGGCGTTGAGGACTACCATCTTGGCGGCGCGCCGGGTCTTTCCGCCGGATTTGATGACCCCGGCCGAGGCATCAGCCGCCCTCATGAAGGAGACCGGTCCGGAAGCGGTACCGCCTCCCGCAAGCTGCTCTTTAGACGAACGGATTCCAGAGAGATTGACGCCGGATCCTGAACCCCCCTTAAAGATAATCCCTTCTTTCCGATACCAGTCAAGGATCGATTCCATCGTGTCCTCAACTGAGAGGATAAAGCAGGCGGAGCACTGCGGTTTCTCCTCAATGCCACAGTTAAACCACACCGGGCTGTTAAAGCAGGCCTTCTGATGGAGGAGGATATGGGTCAGCTCATCGCCGAAGACTCGCGCCTCTTCCTCGCTCGCCAAATAGCCATCAGCCCTTCCCCAAGCGCTCACAGTACTGACCACCCTGCTTATCAGTTGGCGGACGCTGTGCTCCCTCTGCGGGCTACCCAAGGGACCGCGGAAGTACTTGGAGACCACCACATTGGCGGCCATCTGAGACCAGGACTTAGGAATTTCCACATTGGCCTGTTCAAAAACCACTTTCCCTTTTTCGTTGACGATGGTCGCGGCGCGAACGTCCCATTCAACCTCATCATAGGGGTTCTTGTCTGCATGCGTGAAATAACGTTGCAATCTGAGCCCATTCTTGACCCTCGAATCCGTCTGGATGGCCTTCTTTTCTGTCATCCTCGATGCCGTGGTAGCCATGCCTCCCCCTCCTTTCTCGATTCTCCCTACAATAAATAATAAAACGCTATTATAATTTAGGAAGAGACTAAAACCGTCTGCCTATCCGCCCTCTAGTCGGGAAAGCAAATGGCGGAACTGGCAAAATAGGCAGCAAATCTACAAAGATAAACTCCATCATTTTGTATAATTGGCATTATGGACCACCACATATTGTGTTGTCAAGAAAAATTTTTATTTTTCTGTGGACTTCTCCAAACCCCTGAAAAGAGTAAGTAAAATCAGACGCTTGGAGACTCGCTGTCTGCCTATTCCCCGGGTAATCAACAGCTTTTCAACTAATTTGATAACATGATTTTATAAGAAATTTCGGCTGTTGTCATCTTGCCTTGCAATGTGGTAGGCTAAAAAAATGGCAAAAAATCGCTCCCAAATAGACAAGCTGGGAGAGATCCTAGATAAGTCTCTCAAGAGACTAGATCTGTCCCCAAGGTTGGAGGAATACGGCGTATGGCCCGTCTGGAACGAAATTGTCGGGGCCACGATTGCCCGCAATGCCCAGCCGGAAAAGATCCGTAACGGCACCCTCTTTGTTAAGGTTGCCAGCTCCACCTGGATGCAGGAACTACAGTATATGAAGGAAATGATTGCGGAGAAGCTCAATGAGAGCTTAGGGAGGCAGGTGGTAAAAAACATCTTTTTCTTTGTTGGTAAACTGGATACGGAAATAGCCAAGTCGAAAGCCCAAGAACCCCCTGCATCTGTCCTCTGCCCCTCTCAACCGAATTTCGCTGAAGAGCAGCTCCATGCTATCAAGGACCCGGAAATCCGGCGGGCCTTACAAAGACTTTTTACCGCCCATTCCCGGAAAGGGAAAAACAGATAAGTCTTCACTCCCCCAGGATAGCCCTCACCTCTCGGGTATATTTTTTGTCTCTCGTATACACGACGAGGGGCGATAGGACTTTAAGCTCGCTCCCGGCCCCCTTCACCCCTTCTACCAGTACGAGCGTAGCCGTCGACTTTTCAAATGACTGGACCAGCCTAAGGCGCTTGGGCTCTATCTCTTCTTGCCTCATTGTTTGGAGCAGATCTACCATCCGGGTTGCCGGATACACCAGGGCCATGCGTCCCCCACCCCGCAGCAGATAGGACCCGGCGCGGAGAAAGTCTGCAAGACGGCTCTTGATTTCGTGGCGGGCAATACGTTTTTCCGGATCAGGGTTCATCCGTCCGGTGGCCGCACCCCGGTATGGCGGATTGCAAACCACCGCGTCAAAACTTTCCGGAGAAAAAAGCTTCTCGACCGAGCAGATATCTCCCTGGACGATTCTCACCCTCTCTCCCAGGCGATTCAAATCCACGTTCCTGAGCGCCCTCTCAACCATCTCCTCTTGCAACTCCAGGCCAACAACCCGCACCGTAGAGTAAAGGCAGGCGAGGACCAGCGGGATAACGCCATTCCCAGTGCCCAGGTCAACAACCTCTTCACCATCACGGAGTTTCACAAAGTGCGCGAGCAATACCGCGTCAATTGAGAAGCGATATCCTCTCTTTCTCTGAACGATCTTCAGTTGGCCCTGGAAGAGCGTATCCAGCGTTTCGTCACGCGAGCATCCCGGGCGGTGCATCCTTCCCTTGCAAAATACCATAGATTTTTATATTAGCGTGGTGCTGTCTGACTCTTTTTTACAACAGGGTTCATGCTTTCGCTCTTAACGCACATCGGCCGATTCACCCTCCGCCAATTGACCGAGATGGGGAAGATGTTCCTATTCCTCCTCTCCGCATTGATACTGGCGTTCCGCCCGCCAGCCAAGCTTCGCCTCATTATCCATCACATCAAGACCATCGGTGTGGATTCCCTCTCGGTGGTCCTCCTATCCGGCTTCTTTACCGGAATGGTCATGGGTTTCCAAGGCTATTATAGCTTGAGAAAGTTCAACGCCGAAAGCTGGCTGGGCTCGGCGGCGGCGCTAGGGCTGGTGCGCGAGCTGGGTCCGGTGCTTTCGGCCTTCATGGTTACGGGACGCACAGGCTCCGCCATGGCCGCGGAACTCGGTACCATGCGGGCCACGGAACAAATCGACGCGCTTTATTCCATGGCCATCAATCCGATCAAGTATCTGGTGTCTCCCCGGATCATCGCCAGTTTGCTCGCGATGCCCATGCTCACCGCGATCTTCGATGTGGTGGGAATTTACGGCGCCTATCTGGTGGGCGTCGGGCTCCTGGGAGTCAGCTCCGGCAGCTATTTTTCCGGTATGGAAAGCAGCGTCGTTTTCAACGATGTTTACAGCGGATTTATGAAGTCTTTGAGTTTTGGCTTGATCATCACCTGGGTCTGCTGCTACAAAGGCTTCCACGCCCCTCCGATGGCCACCGGGGTAAGCCAGGCGACCACCGAGTCGGTGGTGCTTTCCTTTGTCATGATCCTTGTGTGGGACTATTTCTTGACATCGGTCATGCTGTGATGAAAGTAATGAAAACCTCATCTCTTGGGCTTTTTTCAACGGCCTGGTGACAGGATGATACGGGTCGTTGACGTGCATAAGAGCTTTGGCGGTCAACAGGTGCTAAGAGGCGTAAACCTGGATTTCACAACCGGGAAGATCACCACGATCGTGGGGACGAGCGGTTGCGGCAAAACCGTTCTGCTCAAACATTTAAACGCCCTTCTGCTGCCGGACCGAGGTGAAGTTCTCGTGGATAACGTGGATATCACCAAGCTCAGGCGGAAAGAGTTATACGAAATGCGCGGGCGATTCGGCGTCCTTTTTCAGGGGGCTGCGCTGCTCGACTCCATGACCATCTTCGATAACATCGCCTTCCCCTTGAGAGAAAAGACCCAGATGAACGAATCTCAGATTCACAAAAAGGTGGAAGAGCGTCTGGACCAGGTAGGGTTGGAGGGCATGGGGTACAAATATCCGGCAGAGCTGAGCGGCGGCATGAAAAAACGCGCCGGGCTGGCCCGCGCGCTGATCATGGACCCTGAGATTGTTCTCTTTGACGAGCCCACGACCGGCCTCGACCCGGTATTGGCGACCGGCATCCATCAGCTCATCGCCAGAACGCAGGAGACTTTCGGCTTTACGGGAGTCGTGGTGAGCCACACGATTCCCCAAGTCTTTGAAATCTCGGATTATGTCGCTATACTTGCCAACGGGGTTATCGAGGAGATCAGCCCCACAGAGGAGTTCCAGACGTCGCAAAATCCAGTGGTGCAACAGTTTATCCGGGGGGAGATTGAGGGTCCGATCCAGGCCCTTTAGGAGATTCTTTTGGCCAATCAAACGCGAACGGAGCTGACGGTAGGTGTTTTTGTCCTTGTCGGGATCGTCTGTCTTGGCTATCTCGCCATCCGGCTGGGCAAGCTGGAGGTGTTAGGCAATAACGGCTATGTCGTGTATGCTGATTTCGCCTCAGTTGCCGGCCTGAAAGTGGGCGACCCTGTCGAGATCGCCGGCGTCAAGGTGGGAAAGGTGGAAACCATCTCCCTCGCCGAGGACCGAGCACGTCTGGGCATCAGGGTCGAGCCCCAGGTGAAGCTTCAAGAGGACGTGATAGCATCGGTCAGGGCTAGAGGACTCATCGGCGACAAGTTCGTGATGATTACCCCGGGAGGCTCGGACAAGGTGCTCGGCCAAGGAGAAAAGATCCGTGAGACGGAGTCGCCGCCGGATATCTCCGATGTGATCGGGAAATACATTGGGGGAGACTTGACATCGAAAAGCGAGAAGAAATGAAGAAAAAGTATAAGTCGGCATCCATAGCCCTATTGCTCTTGTTCTTTTATGTTTTGGTCCCTTCGTACTCGAGCGCCGGCGCTCCTACGGAACAGATCCGGGCCAGCGTGGACAAGCTGCTAACCGTCCTTAAAAATCCGCAACTTAAATCTACAGCCAGAACCAGGGAGCGCCGCGACCAGCTAAGACAGGTCATCTCCGCCCGGTTTGACTTCGCGGAGATGGCGAGACGCTCGCTCGGAGCGCAATGGCGGAGACTCACGCCGAAGGAGCAGGAGGAATTCGTGCGGCTCTACACGGATTTATTGGAGCGGGCCTATATTGACCGGATAGAGTCCTACAGCGACGAAACATTTGCCTATCTGCGGGAGAACTTGGACAAGGATTATGCCGAGGTGAACAGCCGTATCGTGACGGATAAGGGAGAAGAGTTCTCCCTGAACTATAAGGTCCACCTTGTAAACGGGGAGTGGAAGGTCTACGACGTTGTGGTCGAAAACATCAGCCTGGTGAACAACTATCGCTCGCAGTTCAGCCGCATTATCACGAACTCATCTTACGAGGAGCTCATCCGCAGAATGAAGGAAAAGCAAATAGAGGTGGCAGGGGAAAAAAAATAGGGCCGTCCCATTTCTCTTTTACTCCTATGCTCGCCGCGCTGCTGCGTAGCCCCAAACCCATCGACGAGAACCCTCTCATCCTCACCGACATCCCAAAGCCGTTGCCGCGGGATCATGAAGTCCGCGTCCAGGTCCGGGTATGCGGCATGTGCCACACGGACCTGCACATTGCAGAGGGCGACATTCATCTCCCGAAATTGCCGGTCGTGCCAGGTCATCAGATCGTCGGTGTCGTCGAAGGGCTGGGGAGAGAGGCCAGGCGGTTCAAGGAGGGCGACCGGGTCGGTGTCGCGTGGCTGCACCGGGCATGCGGAAAGTGCCGCTATTGTCGGGACGGGAATGAAAACCTCTGCGAGGCAGCCGAGTTCACAGGCCTCCAGGCGGACGGGGGCTATGGGGAATTCGCCACCGTTGATGAGGCGTTCGCTTATTCCCTCCCGAGCGATTTTTCCGACCGCCAGGCAGCGCCCCTGTTGTGCGCGGGCGTGATCGGCTACCGCGCCCTGAGGCTGAGTGAAATCCGCAGAGGCGGGCGGCTTGGGTTGTTCGGCTTCGGCGCCTCCGCGCATATCGTGATCCAGATCGCGCGCTATTGGGACTGCGAGGTCTGTGTTTTCACACGGAGCCGCGACCACCAAGAGCACGCCAGGGAAATGGGTGCGGCATGGGTGGGACGGGCCGAAGATTCCCCTCCAGAGAGACTCCAAGCGGCGATCATCTTTGCGCCCGCGGGAGAACTGGTGCCCGACGCACTGCGGGTGCTAGAAAGAGGCGGAACGGTGGTCCTGGCGGGCATCACGATGACACCGATTCCTGAAATCGACTATGCGAGACTATTGTACCACGAGCGGAAGATTCGAAGCGTCGCAAATGCCACCCGCCGCGATGCTGAGGAGCTCCTCGCGCTGGCCGGCGAAATCCCGCTCCGAACAGAAGTCGAGATTTTTTTGCTGGCACAAATCAACCATGCCCTGCAGAAATTAAAACGGAGCGGTATCCGGGGCGCCGGCGTCGTGGAAGTGACCCCGGCGGCGCATCAATAAGAGGGGATTCTCCCTGCCCTGGAGGTTCGTAACACCCTCTCCAGTGAAGAGATGAACTCGCAACTGTTTCATCTAACCGTAATTGGCGGCGGCATCGTGGGGCTGGCTACGGCCATGGAAGCGGCCGAAAAATATCCGGCGATAAAACTGCTCCTGCTGGAAAAAGAGGCTCAACTTGCCAGGCATCAGACCGGGCACAATAGCGGTGTCATCCACTCAGGGATCTATTACCGTCCCGGATCGCTGAAAGCCCAAACTTGTGTCGTCGGGAGAAAGGCCCTGCTCGAATTCTGCCACCGTCACGCCATCCCTTACGACCTCTGTGGCAAGGTCGTCGTGGCAACCGAAGAGAAAGAACTCCCCCGACTCGAGGAACTGTCGCGCCGGGGCGCGGCCAATGGGGTGGAGGGTTTGGAAATGATCGGCCCGGAGCGGTTGAAGGAGATCGAGCCGCGCGCCGTCGCAGTCAGGGCGCTCTACGTGCCGACAACCGGCATCATCGACTTCACCAAGGTTGCCGAGGCCTACGCCACGAGGATCCAGACACTGGGCGGAGAGATCCTTACTTCCCAAGAGGTAAAGGAGATTGCCTCGGTGGACGGCGGCCTGATGATCCAGACTTCTCATCGAGAATTCCGCTCCAGGTATTTGATCAATTGCGCCGGGCTCTACTCCGACCGCGTGGCCAGGATGATGGGCCGCGAGGATCTTCGCATCGTCCCTTTCCGTGGAGAATACTACAAAATTGTTCCGGTGAGGCAATCTCTGGTTAGGGGACTCATTTATCCCGTGCCCGACCCAAAATTTCCATTCCTCGGGGTTCATTTCACCCGAACGATCCGTGGAGAAGTTGAAGCGGGTCCTAATGCGGTTTTGGCCTTTGCCCGCGAAGGGTATCAAAAAAACCATATCCATCTCGGCGATCTATGGGAGACGCTTTCCTATAAAGGTTTCTGGTCGCTGGCGGGAAATCACTGGAGAATGGGGTTAGAAGAAATGCACCGGTCCGTAAGTAAGCGGGCCTTTGTCAAGGCGCTGCAACGACTGGTCCCAGAGGTGAGACCCGAGGACCTGGCTCCTGGCGGTACAGGAGTCAGGGCCCAGGCGGTTTCGCCGGCGGGGGCGCTCCTGGATGACTTTGTCATAACCCAGACCGGCAACGCCATCCACGTGCTCAACGCCCCTTCACCCGGCGCCACCGCGTCGCTCGCCATTGGTAGAAAGATCGTCGAGATGGCGGGTAAAACCTTCTCGCTAAACAGTTAAAGCCGTTCAAACAGTTCAATTCGTTCAAATTGTTAAGAACGTCCGGCTTCAACGGCTCAAACGGCTTAAACAGCTTAAACGAATTGAACGTGCGCTTTTTTCGCACCTTGATTTCCAGTTCCCCGTCAAATATCTTGGGTCGCAAATTGCGGCGGAGGTAGATTATTCATGATCATTGAATACAAGGGACATAGACCGAATATTTCTCCCCGGGCCTTCATCGCCCCGACCGCGGTCCTTATCGGCGATGTCACTGTCGGAGACGACGCGAGTGTCTGGTTCGGCGCGGTTCTTAGATCCGATCAAAACGAATATCCCATCGTGGTGGGCCCGCGCACGAGCGTCCAGGACAACTGCGTCATTCACTCGGGCGAGGTCCCAACCATTTTAGAAGAGGACGTCACCGTAGGGCACGGGGCTATCATAGAAGGATGTCTTGTCCACCGCGGGGCCATCATCGGTATGAACGTCACGGTGCTGGAGGACACGGAGATCGGGGAAGAGTCGCTCATAGCCGCAGGGAGCGTGGTGGTGCCCCACACCAAGATCCCTCCTCGCGTCCTGGCTGCGGGAAGTCCAGCTAAAGTAAGAAAGGAAATCAGCGGCGAGGCCCTGAACTGGATCAAGATGGGCGCTTCCACTTATACCAACCTGTGCCGAAACTACCTCGGCGGGGCTTACAAAGTGATCGGTTAGAACCGCAGCGACTCAAACGAATCGAACGGTTTGAACGCATCGCCGCGGGCTTGCTAGAAGACGGGTATGACATTCGGACGGTCCAGGAACTGCTCGGGCACACCGATGTCAGTACGACCATGATTTACACCCACGAGGAGATAGAGGAGATAGGGGTTGGCTCGTCGTCCACGATTGTTCGCTCCCGCTCTGCTCTACCATGTCATTGTTCGAGGAAACCAAAGACAGAAAACCTTCCTTAACGACCAGGACTATCAGGCCTACATAGAACGACTGGCCAAGTACCGTAGAAAATATGGTTATTCAGTCTACGCTTACTGTTTGATGCCCAATCATGTCCATCTATTGCTGGAGAGTTCCGATCAGCCCTTGGCTAAATTCATGCAGGGGCTTCAGCAATCCTACAGCCTCGCGCGGCTATTCGAGCGGATGCAGTCCGACGAGCAGGTTGCACGGAACGTAGAGAGACTTGCCAGAATTGTTGAGTCGTAGAAGTCTGACCCCAATTACACCAATTACACTATGCGTATCTGCATCACTCTGGCTCTAGCCGTCATTGCCGCAGGGATATCTCATTCATCAGCCGCTCAAACGCCAGCGCCAGGAATCGGCATCGTGATCATGCATGGCAAGGGAGGCTCGCCTACGAGGTATGTCTCGAGTCTGGCATCTTCGCTCGAAGAGAAAGGGTACCTCGTCGCCAATCTGGAAATGCCTTGGTCTGGGCGGCGCGTTTATGACGTGAACGTGAGCGTTGCGGAAAAGGAGGTCGAATCCGCGCTTGGGATCCTACGGAGCAAAGGGGCAAAGAAGCTGTTTGTCGCTGGGCACAGCCAAGGAGGGCTGTTCGCACTCTATTTTGGCGGCAAGTACGTAGTTGATGGTGTTACCGCAATTGCGCCGGGCGGGGACGTTGGGAACTCCACCTTCCGGGAAAAACTTGGGGAGTCGGTGGCACTGGCGCGCAAGCTTATCGCCGAGGGGAAAGGCGATGAGAAGACAAAATTTTATGATTACGAGGGCACCAAAGGCATAACTCCGGTAACCACAACGCCGGCCATTTACTTCAGCTGGTTCGATCCCGATGGCGCCATGAACCAAACGATGGCGGTGAAAACCATGAGCCCGAGAGTTCCAGTCCTTTATATTGGACCGAAGGGAGACTATCCGGGTTTGCGCAAAGTCAAAGAGTCGATGTTCAGCGCTCTTCCCAGCAACTCGCTCACTAAGTTGTACGAGCCGGATTCGAGTCACCTCAATGCACCTTCCGGATCGCGCGACGAGATCGCGCGATGGATCACCGAAGTGGGAAGTAGAGTTAATCCGACGCTACAGGGGACGCCCGCAAGCGGGCACCCGTGAGCTACGGCGTTGGCCGGCACAACATCAAACACTACTGCCGTGTCGTCACCCCATAGCAAAGACCTTAGAAATCCAGGGCGAGATTGGCCAGTTTTATCCTGAGGTAGAAAAAGAGACTGTCGGCATCGTGATCGCCAGCGGCCTTATCTTTACCGGCCTAAGCCGCTGGTGGCTGATTCGACCGCCTTGAACATCTTGGAGTAGCCTGTACAGCGGCAGAGATTTCCCGCCATGGCCGCCTTGACTTCCTCCCCGGTCGGGGACGGGTTTTCGTCCAGCAGCGCCTTCAGGGACATGAGAATTCCGGGAATACAAAAACCGCACTGTACGGCCCCTTCCTTGATAAAGGCCTCCTGCAGCGGGTGCAGTTTGCCGTTTTGAGCCAGTCCCTCGATCGTTAAGATATCGGAATCCTGGACCGTGGCGGCCAGGACGAGGCAAGCGTTTACTGGCTTGCCATCCAGCAGGACCGTGCAGGCGCCACAGTCTCCTACGTCGCATCCCTTCTTGCTGCCCGTAAGTTGAAGCTCTTCCCGCAGCACATCGAGGAGGGTGCGGTAGGGAGCGATCACGAGGTCGTAGGTCTCACCATTTACTTTGAGCGTCACTGGAATCTTCACGACAAACCCTCCACTTTGTTGCCCCGCGCGCTAGCAAGCGCCGCAGGGATTGCCCGGCGGCAGAGTACCCGGATCATGTCCAGCCGGTACTCCCGGCTGGCGCGCACGTCCGAAATGGGAGAAGCCTCTTCCGCGGCCACTTCGGCAGCCTCTTCGATCAGTTCATCTCTGATCTCCTGATTCCTGAGGATCTCTTCCCCGTGGCGGGCCCGCAGAGGAGTGGGCGCGACCGAGCCCAGGGCGATCCGGCAATCGGAGACAACCTGATCGGAACCGTTCAGGTGAATAGCGACACCGATTCCGACGATGGCGATCTCCATGGCCTTGCGCCGCCCCAGCTTGAGATAGGTCGCGCCCCGGCGACCCGGGATTTGCGGTATAAAAATCTCTTTTAGGATTTCATCGGCCTGGAGAACGGTCCGCCGCGGTCCCTGGAAAAAATCGTGGATGGAGATTCTTCTTTCTCCTCGGGCACTGGCGAGGATGAGGGACGCATCCATGAGCAGCAAAGGGGGAGCGGCGTCGGCCGCCGGGGAGGCATTGCACAAATTCCCCCCCACCGTCCCAAGGTTCTGAACCTGTACCGCGCCCACCTGCGCGCAGGCCTCGGCCAGGTCCGGAAAGCGCTGGCGGATGATCGCAGAGGCGGCAACAGCCCCATGCGTGGCAAGAGCGCCCAGCGTGACACCTTTTCCCTCCTCGTGCCGGATAAAATTCAGCTCGCGGATCCCGCGTAGGCTCATGACGACTTCGGCTTTCAGTTTTTGATCTTTCAAGAGGACCAGAAAATCGGTCCCGCCAGCCAGGACCTTGGCTTCCTCTCCGTAGCTCTTTTTCATCTCCAGGGCCTCCGCGAGGCTTCGAGGCTGTAACAGCTCAAATCCCATGTCAGCGCTCCTTTCCCACGGCCACGGGTACCGGCCGAGAGGCGCCTGATTCTTTCAAGGCCTTCACGATCTTTTCCCCGGTGATCGGCAGCTCGGTAATCCGCACCCCAACCGCGTCGAAGATAGCGTTGGCTACCGCAGGAGCGATGGGGCAGGTGGGGATCTCGCCGATCGCCTTCGCATGGAAGGGACCGGCCCCGGGCGCCCCCTCGACCAGCAGCGTGACAATTTCGGGCGCGTCCAGGGAAGTGCACAGCTTGTAATCGGTCAGAGTGGGGTTTGCCACCTTCCCCTCAGCACGCTGCATCTCCTCCAAGAGCGCAAAGCCGACCCCTTGCACGATTCCGCCTTCGATCTGCCCCTCGGCCGCCGCCGGGTTGATGGCAAAACCGATGTCGTGGGCGGCGGTGATGCGCAGCACCTCAACGACTCCCCTCTCCGCGTCCACTTGCACCTCGGCAATGTGGGTGGCAAAGCAGGTGTCATCCATCTCCTTGCAGGAAAAGGTCTCCTCGCCGATAAGCTGAGACTTGCCGGCCGCGCGCACGGCCTGACTGTAGGAGATTTTTTTATTAGGATCCGATTTTACGAATAGGAAACCATCTCTGGCTTCGATGAGATCCTGCGCCTGCTCCTGCGGACATTTCAAAAGCTTGGCGGCGCTCGCAACGAGCTGCTTTCTCACCTCGAGGGCGGCGCGGTATGCGGAGAGCCCGGCAACAAAAGTCGTTCTCCCCCCTCCGGCACCCTGATCATAGGGAGCCGAATCCGTGTCCACCAGATTGATGGTGATCCGGTCCATGGGAACCTTTAGCGCCTCGGCCACGATCTGACAGAGGATCGTCCGGGAGCCTGTTCCAGGATCTGATGATCCCGTGATTAGATTTACGCTACCGTCTCCGCTCACGATGACCACGGCACTCGATTCCCCTGTGCCTGTAGGTCTCTCCGCGCAGGCAATCCCGATACCGTAGTGCTTGCGCGGCTTGGGCTTGCCCCAGCCGCTCGCGTTGACGGCGGCGGTCATGGTCTCTTTCAGGTTAATGGCTTTCCAGGGCTCTCCAGTCGGCGAGAGATCCCCCTCTTCCAGCGCGTTTAACCAGCGAAAGCAGAAGGGATCAAGCTTTAGACGGGACGCAATCATGTCTATGAAAGATTCCACCGCAAAAGAGGCCTGAGGATCCCCCGGTGCGCGGCAGTGCCCGCAGGGAACCGTGTGGGTGTAGACGTAGTAGCCGTCAATGCGCACGTGGGGAACGCGGTAAGCGCCGGCCAGCTTCTTTGTGCCCCCCAGCCCCACACCGGGTTTATAACCTGCGTAGGCTCCCGAGTCGAAGACGGCATTCGCTTCCCATGCCACAAGCTCTGCCGACTTGCTGACACCCGCTTTGAGCCGAATGATGCTGGCGTGCCGTGGACTGGCAGCCAGAAACTCCTCCTGCCGGGACATGACCATTTTAACCGGACGCCCAGATTTGCGCGCCAGGTAGTAGCACAGGGGCTCGTCAAGGACCATGCCCTTGCCGCCGAAATCCCCGCCCACGAAGCCGGGGATCACCCTCACCCGGGTAATCGGCAGGCCGATAATTTCCGCCATAATGGCGCGCACCCGAAACGGCACCTTGACGGAGCTCCACACGGTCACGCCGCCGTCAGGGGCGATATCAACCAGCGCCGCGTGCGGCTCCATGTATCCCTGGTGCACGATCGGAGTTGTGAAGGTTTGCTCGAAAACCAGATCGGCCTGGGCAAAACCCTGAGCCGTGTCTCCCTTAGAGAATGTCTCGTGAAAAAAAATGTTTGTGTGCTTCACAGGAGCCGGAAGTCCCGCATAGGTGTGAAGGTTGTCGTGGACAAGGGGCGCGCCGTCCTTCATCGCCTCTTCCACATCCGTAATGGCCGGCAGCTCCTCATACTCCACCTCGATCAGGTTTATCGCCTCACGCGCGGTCTCTTCGTCGACGGCGGCGACCGCGGCCACTTTCTCCCCGGCAAACCGCGCCTCGTTGCGGGCTAAAATTGGCACATCCTGGAGCTTTAACCCCAGCAAGACACCGGGCACGTTCTCGGCTGTGATCACCGCCCTGACACCGGGGAGAGCTTCAGCCTTGCGGCTGTCAATGCGCACGATGCGGGCATGCGCATAGGGGGAGCGCTTGGCCATGCCGTAAAGCATTCCGGGCAGCATAACGTCAGCCGTGTAAACAGCTTCACCAGTCACTTTGGCCGTGGCATCAACACGGGACACAGACTTTCCTACCGCGTAGTAGTCAGACATAGGGATCCCCTCGGTGGCAAATAATAGTTACGGACACTGGCAACGTAGAGCTCGCTCCTAAGCAATCCTGGCCCGCCTTGAAGAGCCTAGGGTATAGTCGTGGGATTCGAAACAGAGTACCGCCACCTGCGGACGCAACTACTATTCCATACTCTGGACAACGACAAATATCAACCTCTCTGGCATAAAACTTGACCACGCCCCTGCTGGTTTTCCAAATCCAGGAAAAGCGCCGAAATTCAGCCGCAGCACCAAAAATTTAAAGACAGAGATAGACATTTACACGGCCTTGGGATAATCCAGTTTTCAAAGAGGAAAAAACGATGCCGTACGAAAACATCTTTTCAGCCATAACCATGAGAGGCGTGGCATTGCCTAACAGGCTCATGCGGACTTCCATGGTCTCCGGGCTAGCTACGGAGGACGGATTTGTCACGGATCTCCTCAAGCAAAGGTATGAGCGGGAAGCAAAAGGCGGGGTAGGTTCTATTGTCGTGGAGGCGGCTGTCATATTGCCTTCCAGAAGCTCCTATAACCTCCGCATTAGCGATGACCGCTTTACCGAGGGATTAAGGGCCCTGGTAGACGCGATCCGCCAGGCAAACCCGGAACCAAAGATCGGCATTCAAATTATGCACTTTTTAAAAATAGCCAGGAGCGGCTGGAGACAAAAGGTTGAGGATTTCAAGCCTGAGGAGCTGCCGATCATTGTCGAGCAGCACGCAGCAGCAGCCCAGCGCGCGAAGTCTGTCGGGTTTGATTTTATTGAAATTCATATGGCGCACGCTTATACCCTGGCCTCATTTCTCTCTCGCTCCAATAAAAGGACAGACAAATACGGAGGAAAATTAGAGAACAGAATGCGGTTGCCCATAGAAGTCTATCGAGCGGTGCGCAAAGTGGCAGGTGATGAATTTCCTGTTGGCATTAGAATAAACGGCGAGGACTTCACCGTCGATGGGAATACGCTGTTTCAAAGTACCCGGATCGCCAGAAGGTTTGCCCGACTTGGGGTTGATTACATCAGCGTATCCGCGGGAAGTAGATTCGAAGACGCGGCGACGCCACAGCCAAACATGCCTCCGGATCCGATGTCCGGCTACAGCGGCCATCGTATGAGTCCCTGGTGGTGGTTTCCCGACATGACGCATGTCTATGTCGCTGAGGGAATCCGCCGGTATGTCCGTGACGGCGGATTTGATGTGCCCGTTGTCGCCGCAGGGAAGATCAAGACTCCCTACCAGGCTGAACAGATATTGAAGGAAGGCAGGGCCGATCTGATAGGCTTGTGCCGCGCCCTCCTTTGCGATCCAGACTGGCCCGTAAAAGCGCGGCAAGGGCGAGAGAAAGAAATCGTGCGCTGCACGGCCTGCAACTGGTGTCTCGAGGCGGACTCCCGATTTGAAAAGGTAACCTGCTCCCGGTGGCCGGAAGGGAAGCTGGCGGCTCCCGATCCTTTTCTGCCGCAGACGGCGCGCCCTTCCGAGCTTCCAGAGAATGCCAGCCTCTAAGATAGCGGGGCATGCGTGAAATGGCTGGATACACGGGAGCATCGAGCTACGCGCGGCGTAGAGATCACCCTTAATTTTGGCTGCCAACGCGGCCGGGCCTTTTAAGTTTTGCCGCGAGTGTGTATAGTAAATTTTTTTTGTTGAATAGGAACAAGAAATGACCGGTCCAGGTGACACGTCTAAAGAGAATCCCATTGAACGTAAAGCTGTTTTTGGCATCGTGTGCGGCTCCCATCTCCTCAACCATTTTCAGTCGTCCATGGTCGGAGTCCTCTATCCCTTCATGATGAAAGAGTTGGGCTTTGGCTATATCGAGATCGGTTTCCTCACGGCCGCGTATAACATGGTCAGCAATTTGCTCCAGGCCACCTACGGTTTCATTGCGATGCGGATCAAAAGGGCCGATATCTTAGGCCTGGGTAACGTCACACTAGGTCTCTCCGTCGTGGCCACAGGATTGGCCCCGAGTTATCGCTTCGTCTTCGGCACGCGGCTGCTCGGCGGGCTTGGCGCCAGCCCCCAGCACCCCATAGGATCAAGCATGCTGGCGTCGTACTACGGTGGCGCCAGGGGACGGGCCCTGGCCATTCACAGCATCGCGGGCAACCTCGGAACGCTTTTGGCGCCGACACTGGCCGGGATTCTTTTGCTGTACATGGGCTGGAGGGGGGTTTTCTATCTTGTCGGCATACCCAGCGTTTTGATGGGAACCGCCTGTTTCCTTTTGCGGGGCAAGCTGCGTCACGCCCCTTTGCAGGGAAAAAAATCGAGACTTTCCTACCAAGGATGGGAGGCCTACAAGCAATGCTTGAAGAACAGGAATATTTTGGTCGTCTCTCTCGTCTTGATGGCAGGCGCCGCGGGACGAGGACAGGGGATCAATGTTACTTACCTCATCCCCCATTTTGTCAATGACCTTCATGTCCACGTTGGCTACGCAGCTTTTCTGTTCACAGTGCTTCAGATCGGGGGACTTGTTGGGCCGATCTTCTGGGGGTGGGTTTCGGATCGCTTTAGTCGGTCTCACACCATTCAGGTTTCTCTTTTCCTATCGGCGGTTACCACCTTATGGCTCGCTTGGCAGTCCACGGTCTCACCTTGGCTGCTTGCTAATCTCGTCCTTTACGGCACGGTAGTAACGTCACGCCAAACACTGACCCAGGCGTTGTTAAGCGACGTCGCTGAGGAAAAAACCCTGGACGCGGCTTTCAGTCTCTATTACTTCATCGGCTTTGCCTCAGCGCCGTTTTGGACCTTGCTCACAGGATGGATCATGGAAGGCTTCGGCTTCAGCCACGCCTTCAGCGTGATTTCTGTCACCTACCTCCTGGGCATGGTCATACTCTTGTTCCTGCGCGAACCGAAGAAAGCGCACGGGAGCTGAGAAGAGCCTGGATTTGGAAGAGCGGCAGTAATGCCCGGCGGCGACACCAGAACTGCCTCGACGGCCCTGCCCCCGTTTCCGGCGGCCGCTATTGATGGAGATTAAGAAGCGGCGAGAATCTTACCCCACTTGGCCTTGAGCTTCGCTCTCAGCTCTGGGCTGACGTCCACAACGGGAGGAAACTTCCCCTTGAGTTTCCGGTCGTAAGGAATGCACGCATCGATGAGAATCCGGTTGTTGAAATTTCCCGGTAGAAACATCGGGTCGCGCCCCGAGGACCACGCCTTCTGAATAATATCAATGTCGGCGATCGGATCGAAACGCGTGCACATAGCCCAAAGGACCTGATCCAGGTCCGAGCAGTCGATATCGTCGTCCACCACGACCGTCCATTTGCCGTTGTAAGCCCCGGCCGCGCAGGAAGAGGCAACGTGAAGGACATTGCGCGCATGGCCCGGATAGCGCTGGCGGATCTGAATCGCTGTGAAGCGCGTGGCCGGTCCTCCCTCATGATTCCACACGCCCAAGATATCCGGGAGGCCGCACGCCTCCAGCGCCTTCCAGATCTCTGCCGCGCCCGCAATTCCCTTAAGCAGCCCGGTCTCGTCCACGGGCTTGTGCTGCGGCGCGCAGGTAAGAATGGGGTTATCGCGGCACAGAACGGTTTTGACATCGATATACGGACGGGGGACAACGTCATCAGAGTAATAGCCCATCCACTCGCCAAAGGGGCCCTCCGGCTGGACATGACCAGGCACAACCTCGCCTTCGATCGCGATCTCGGCGTCCGCAGGAATCGGAAACCCCGTATAAGGACCCTTGACGACCTCTACTGGCTCGCCTCTGAGGCCGCCGGCAAAGTCGTACTCCGAGACTCCTTTCGGCAGAGGACTTGCCGAAAGCATATAGAGCAGAGGGTCCTGCCCGCATACAACCACTACCTTCATGCTCTGGCCGCGCTCAAAATATTTGTCGCGGTGGATCCTCCCATGCTTCCCTTCGGTGATCTGACAGCCGATGGTCTTGCCGTCATATACCTGGCAGCGATAGGCGCCCAGATTGTACCAATCACTGTCAGGGTCTTTGGTGATTACTAAGTCCGCGGTTCCGACATATCGCGATTTATCCAACTGGTGATGGATCGGGACCGGAAACTTGAGCACATCCGCCTTATCGCCTTCGAGCACGTTATCAAAGATGGGGCCGGTTTTAACCGTCCTGGGCTTGATCAGCGTCATGTTCTGCATGCGCTCGTGATAGGCCTTCACGATGTCCACTTTTCTCCCGTATTCCAGCGGCAGGCCCAAGGTCAGGGCAACTCTCTTGATGGAGGAAAACTGGCCGTATAAGGTTCTGAATCCTTTCGGATAACCCGGAACTTCGTCGAAGAGAATGGCCGGCGCATTTCCTTTGCTCTTCTCCGTCAGCATGTGCGTGATCGCTCCCATCTCCTTATCCCAATGGGCGCCGTTAATGCGCAGCAGCTCGCCCGCCCTGGCCACCTGTTCGAGCCAATCGCGCAAGCCCCGATAGGCCATCTTCCCTTGAGGCACTCCAACCTCCTCTGCCCGAGCCATCATCGCCTCCTTAGCGATAAACGAACATCTATGATCACGCTACCATAACCACTGAACAAAGTCATGTCAGGGAATTCCGCCGCAGATACATACTTTTCTGGCATCCGGTGCCAGTTCCGGCCTTCCGCAATGGCGCTTCCGGCTCCAGGCAAAAGCGATAGTGTTGAAAAGAAAACGAGGACGCGCTGGCTGGCAACCAGATAGTGAACCAAGTCAATGGCCTCTACCTTGTAATTCCGGCCCCAGAGGAAAGGGGCGAAGAAGGCTACCCATGATACCCTTACTTCCGGGCAGGACCTTTCGCCTGCAGGGCGCGCCAAACTTTCACAGGAGTAAGCGGCAGATCGTAGAGGCGAACACCGACAGCATTGGAAACGGCGTTGGCGATAGCCGAAGCGACTGGAAGAAGACCTCCTTCACCCATCCCTTTGGCCCCGAAGGGCCCCGGGCCATTGCCGTTTTCTATCAGAATCGAATGAAACTCCCTGGGCAAGTGGCAAAAGGCAGGGACCCGATAATCCACCAGATTGGGATTGAGTAGCTGGCCATCTTCATAAATCATCTCTTCGTAGAGCGTATGGCCGAGACCAAAAAAAACGGCGCCTTCGTCCTGCCCCTCACACTGGACCGGATTGATCGCCTTCCCGACGTCCGCTGCCGAGATATATTTCAGAACCTGAATCGCACCCGTTTCCGGGTCCACTTGAACCTCGGCGCCTCCCCAGCCTACCTCCCAAAAGGTCGTGGGCGATCCCAGCACGGCCTTTTTGCTTATTACGTCCCGATACGTCCCTCTGCCGATGATTTCTCCTGCCTTGCTTCCGAAATAGTCAGCAATGACGTTGCCGTAAGGTACGCCCCGGCCACCCCGACTGCACACTTTGCCGCTTTTAAGCGCTAGCTGGGCCGCTTTCTTGCCCATGACCTTGGCGGCGGCGCGCAGAAGCTGTTTCTTGAGATCTTGCGCTGCTCTCTGCACCGCAAGTCCCATGACCGTCATAGAACTGCTCGCGCTGGTGGAGACGTCGTAAGGGGTGACATCCGTATCGAGCTGGGCCACCGAGATTTGATCCAGATCCATCGCCAGCTCCTCTGCCACCACCTGACTCAGCGCCGTACACGATCCCTGACCGAGCTCGACCGTACCGGTCAGCAGCCCCACGCTGCCATCCGAGGACATCTTCACCATCGCCCCGGCGATTTTGAACGTGCCTCCGGCATCTTTGATACAGCAGCTCAATCCTTTGCCGGTGTATGGACTGGAAGGCTTCCGCCCCCACTCCAGCGCCTCGGCTACCTTGAGCAACCCTTCCTTGAGGTCACAGTCTACCGGTGTGTCCCCGCGGCTATAGCTCTCGCCCTTTTTAAGGAGATTTTTCAGGCGCAATTCCAGCGCATCCATCCCCAGCCTTTCAGCGATCAAATCCATCTGAGATTCGCAGGCCCAGGTCACCTGAACCGAGCCAAAGCCGCGGAACGCCCCCGCGGGAACCGTGTTGGTATAGACGCTGTAGGCGGCGACTTTTGTGCACGGGATACGGTACGGACCCAGGGCGCGATAGCCGGCCTTCTGTGTCACTCTTGGTCCGGCATCGGCGTAAGCGCCTGTGTCCATGTGCACTTCGCATTCCCTGGCTACCAGGCGGCCGGCGCGGGTCACTCCGGTTTTTATGCGGACACGCGCCGGGTGGCGGGTGATCGTCTTGAAACTCTCGCTGACATGGAGCACCAGCTTGACCGGACGGCGCGCCTTCCAGGAGAGGGCGGCGGCGATCGGCTCCCCCTTAACATAGAGTTTTCCCCCATAGGCGCCGCCCACATAAGGAACAATGACGCGCACCCGGCTCATGGGAAGATTGAAAATGCCGGCGAGATGGTCGCGCAGGGTAAAAGGATCCTGGCACGCGGTCCAAACCGCCAACCGGCCTTCTTCAAAGCTGGCCAGGGTCACATGGGGCTCCAACGAGCAATGTTGGACCTTCGGAAAGCGGAAGGTGTCTTCGTAGACGTAATCCGCGTTTTTAAATCCCTCTTCCGTGTCTCCGCGGCTGTAGCCAAAATAGTAACAGACGTTGGTCCCCTTGAATTTCTCCGGCGCGCCATACTGCGAGCCTCGAAGCTCGGCCTTGAAGGATTCCCCTTCGTGGACCAAAGGGGCGCCCGGCGCGATAGCTTCCTCGATATTGGTCACGGCAGGAAGATCTTCGTATTCGACATCGATGAGCGTGAGAGCCTCTTCCGCTGTGGCCTCGTCCACCGCCAGCACGGCGGCGACGGGATCCCCCGCGTACCTTACCTTGTCAACGGCGACGATCGATTGATCTTTGTAAGTGGCGCCATACAGGTAGTTGAGGCCGGTGATGTCAGCGCGCGTGAGCACCGTATAGACACCCGGCAGGGCCTCAGCCTTGCGGGCATCGATGCGGATAAGCCTGGCATGGGGCAAGGAACTTCTAAGGATCTTGGCAAAGCCCATCCCGGGGAGATCGAGGTCCCCGGTATAGCGGGCCTTTCCGGTCACCTTCTCCACTCCGTCCAGGCGCGGGGCGGCGGTGCCGGCAATGGTAAAAGCGTGCCTTTGTTTCATCTCTGGTTGTTCCGACCGGGCGAGGCGACAGACGCGAGGCGGGCAGGTTTTTCCCTACTGCCTACTGTCTTCCGCCTACTTCCTGATCTTCACGCTATCTTTCTCGGGAAAATAGAGATCGCAGAACGGGCAATGAAAGTCCATGCCGGAACCCAGCATGTGGGGATTGGCGACAAAGACCTTCTTGCACTTCGGGCAAGTAATTTCTACGGCTTGACCCATTTTTCCTCCTGTCGGTCGTGATTCGTGTTCGTGGTCGTGCTCGTTAAAACAGCAGAAATCTATGTTCTTCACGATCACGAGAAACGAGCACGAGCCACGATCTAGCACCAATATGTGGTCCGGTCGATCGGGATATGCTGCAAGACCTCACCGGGGATATAATCTTCCAGCTTGATCCGCTCCATGGCATCGTCCGGGCACTTGGAGACCGGCGAAAAGGGACGATCGAGCGGCTTCGTGGCGTCCACGATCATCCCCGAGGTCTTGATCTCATCCACCAGCGAGGGGTCCAGGAAGTTGCCACGAAACAGCGGCTGGAGGATCGATATCTGGCAGTGCGGCTGCACGCGTGTCGCCAGCGCCCAGAGGATATCGGTCGCGTTGAAGACATCGATATCGTCATCGAAGACAAAGACATTCTTGGTATGATCAAAGGTGAGCGCCGCGGCCGCAGCCCGGCCGGGATCCCCTTCCGACATCTTCTTCATCGAGATGAAAACGTTATAATGGGCGTGGCGTCCCATCTTGCAGACGGCCGTCACGCCGGGAACCGCCTCGCGGCAGCGCCTGAGGTAAGCCCCTTCGCGGGGCAGATCCATCCACGGCTTGTCCCCCTCCGGCGTGATCACGGATTGGTACATGCCACCCTTGCGGTAGTTGATGGCCCGCACCTGATATTCAGCGCAGGTCGTGTAGCGTTGCGGACCCAGATAGCCGGGCGCCTCACCAAAGGGCCCCTCGACCACCCGCTTGCCGGGCATCAGGGCCCCTTCGATAACGATCTCGGCGTCCGCCGGAATGAGGAAATCCTCGCCCCAGGTTTCAGATGGCGTAAGACGAAGCGGTTCCTGAAGATAACCGCCGATCACTTCATATTCGCTGACCTCAAACGGGCCGCTATAGCAGGCCCCCATGTGGTAAGCGGGGTGATGACCCAGGACCGTAGCCACCGGGCATTCCAGATCATTGTCCTCATGATCGCGAAAGATCTTCCATAGGTGGCGCGGCGAGGCGTAGAGCGCCGTGGTGTTCTCCGTCTTGATTTCCATGCGATGGTAAGAGCAGTTGTAAATCCCGGTCTTTCGGTCCTTAGTAACCGTCGACAATACAATATAGGGACCGCCGTCCATGTAGTGGTGGCGCATTACCGGCAGCTCGAATATGTCCACATCTTTCCCCGCCTTCACCACCTCTTTGACCGGCGCCTGCTTCCTGTCGACAATAACGGGCGCAATCCTATGCTCCTCTCGCTCCAAACAGACCTCGGCCATTTGAGTGCGATCCATCTCCTTGGACACGCCAAGGGCGATCTGGCCCTTGCGCTGCGAGATTTCGCAGTTCATCACCAGTTTAAAATCGCCGCTGGGCCGCCCGTGCAGGTTTAACGGACGGTCGAAGATGAGAATGGGGAATTTTTTTTGTGCCCCCAGATGCTTGATAATGGCGGTGACGTCGTAATGAGCCGGATCTACCTCTTTTGTAATGTGCACGATTTCGTTGGGGATCTCCCTGCGGCAATCTTCCAGAAAGGTCCTGAGACTCTTGGGCATGCGATCCTCCTCGTTTGAGAGAAATTATAAATTTAGTTATCCAAAATTTTATAAAGCATTCCTATCGTGAGCCCTGCCTTTTGTCAATGGGATCGACCCCAAGGGCATCTCGAGGTTGCGCGGAGACTTGCTATTGGGAAAGTAGGAGGTTACAGATTGAGCGGCCTGGCGGCATTTTTTCCAAAATCTTCTCTTTTACTTTCCTCCTATTAAGCTCATGAATGAGCGGTCCACTAAATCATCCAGCGAGACTTTTTTCTTTATCCTCCCGGTCTCAAATTCCTGCTCGACAACCACGGGGATCGCCTTCTCGGCTATCTCTCCGTTGACTGGAAAAGAGTTGCGATACTCATCGTAGCCCAACGGCGCATAGGCAGGGTCCATCTTCACGTACTTCTGGATCGCCCGGACCGCGTCTTCCTTGTTCTCTAGGGTGTGTTTCACGCCCCGCTGATAGGCTCGCAGGAACCTGGTGGCCGTTCCCTTTTCCTTCGTCAGCCAGGATTCCTTGGCCGCAAAGGTCTCATAGGGCCATTCCGGGAAGACCTCCTTTAGATCCAGAAGTTTGGCAAACCCCTTGGACTTGGCGATCTCGGTCACCGGAAACCACACGATGCTGGCATCTACGCCTTTAGCAGTGAGCGCCGCAAAGCGAGCCGGTGTGCTGCCGATCTGAAGGATCGTGACCTCCTTGGGATCAATGCCAAAATGCTGCAGCGTGGCTCGCGTGAGAAAATCCGTCAACGACCCAAAGCGGCTGATCGCGAAGCGCTTTCCTTTCGCCTGTTTCATGGACTTGAAATCGGGCTGCGAGTAAAGCTGAAAAGGCATGAGATTGCAGATTCCCCAAAAGTTCTTAACGTCCACGCCCGCTGCTCTGCCCCCTATCGTCTCCACGAACGCGCTTCCCATGATCTGGATGTCGCCTCCGATCAGTGCCTGGAGATTTGTCGCCCCGGCGTTGAACATGACAAAGAGGACTTCCAAACCCTCCTCCTTGAAAAAGCCCTTCTCTTGGGTCACGTAGATGGGCAAAAAGGCTATGTTGACAGAAGAGAGACCGACGACTATCTTGGATTGAGCCGCAGCCATTTGAGGAAGAAGCAAAATAAAAAATGCAACTACCTTTATCCATCGGCGCATGGTAAATCCTCCTAAAAATAAAATTCTCAGATTACGGATTGCTCAGGCAAAATGGCCTTCAGTACCCGCAGGTAGTTTCCGCCCAGGATCAAGGCGATCTCTCTTTCCTTATATCCGTGGCGCACCAGTCCCGCAACGAGCTTAGGCAGATCCTCGATCTCTTCGAAATCTTTCACGTAGGCGCGCTGGTGCAGCGGATGGTGCTGATCCTTGAGCGTCCGCGGCCCGTCGTATTTTATGAAATCCATCCCCAGGGCCACGCGCTCAACCCCAACCAGCTCGACCATATAATCGAGATGTCTTAGCAGATCTTCGAGGGTGGCATCCTTCTTGGCCACCCGCTCGGGTAGCGCCAGAATCCCGACGAGCCCTCCCTGATCGGCGATCGCCTTGATCTGATCGTCGCCGAGGTTACGCGGATTATCCAACATGCCGCAGGCATTGGCATGACTGACGATGAGCGGCGCCTGAGCCACTTCCAGGGCCTGAAAAAAACCCTCGCGGTTCATATGGGCGAGATCGACCACCATCCCGAGACGGTTCATCTCCCGGATCACCTCTACTCCAAAGCGGGTGATCCCGCCTTTGGTTCGGTTTTCCCAGACGCCATCGCCCAATTCGTTGCGGAAATTCCAGGTAAGCTGCATCGAGCGGAGACCCAGGCGATAAAAATTTCTGAGTTGGCGGATACTGCCCTGGAGCGGCATTCCCCCCTCAAAGTGCAGGATAAAAGAGATATTCCCCGGACGAACCGCATCGGGAAGATCCGATTTTGTCCGGACAAGCGAGATCATCCCGTCGGATTTCGGGGCCTCTTTCAGAAACATGTCTATGTTTTCCAGGGCGGTCTCGAGATATCTCCCGGTATTCTCCGTGTGCGAATAGGAATCGCCGCTGATCGCGTAGACGCAGACATTGACCCCGTCGCGGATCAGCCGGGGCGCAATCGCGTCTCGCAGCGGCGTTTCCTCTCCGACCGAGCGCCGATAGAGCTGCTCATAAACATCGCGATG
The DNA here is from genome assembly GCA_016193465.1 of Deltaproteobacteria bacterium. Classification (GTDB taxonomy): domain Bacteria; phylum Desulfobacterota; class Binatia; order UBA9968; family UBA9968; genus UBA9968. Next base: position 8,649 of record JACPSE010000140.1, on the reverse strand, counting down.
GCCCTCGACGACAATGTATTTCTCCAGCATCTCCTTTGGATTCATTTTCGCTCCCGGCGGCTTGAAGAAGATCGCCTATTGGGGTACTAATAACTGCAAAACTAACCGGAAGCAAGCATAATTTCCCTTGATAAAACCACTAAGAAAACGCGGTCTTTTCGCCCTGGCTTTTTTCTCTCTGATCTTCGTCTCGTCCTGCAACCCCTTCTCCCCAAGCGGTAACCAAAAAGTTTTCCGGGTCAACCTGGGCACCGAGCCTCCAAGCCTTGATTGGTCTCTAGCCACGGATCACGTCTCCTTTAACGTGATCGCCAACCTCGTGGTGGGGCTGGCCGAATTCGACAAGAGCCTCAAGCCCGCGCCGGTGGTAGCCAAATCCTGGGATATCCTCGATGGAGGGAAAAGGATCGTTTTCCATTTGCGCGATGACGTCGCGTGGAGTGACGGGCAGAAAGTCCGGGCGCAGGACTTCGAGTATTCGTGGAAGCGGCTGTTAAATCCAAAAACGGCCTCCGAGTATGCCTATATCCTCTTCGATATCTTGAACGCTCAAGAATACCATGAGGGAAAGATCACCGATGAGCGGCTCGTGGGCGTCAAGGCTGCGGGCGATTGGACGCTGCAGGTACAATTGAAACATCCTGCCTCTTATTTTCTCTCCATCACCACCTTTGAGGTCACCTATCCCCAGCGCCAGGACATAATCGAGAAGTTCGGGTCCAAATGGACAGAGCCGGGCAATATCGTCACCAACGGCCCTTTTCTGCTCACTTCATGGAAACATGAAAACGAGATCCAGCTCAGCGCCAACCCCAACTTTTTCCTGGGCAAGCCGGCCGTGGAAAAAGTGGAAATGTTCATGGTCAATGAAAAGACCACAGCCCTGGCGATGTACGAACAGGGCCAGCTCGATTTCCTTGACAACCACAGCATCCCGATTCTTGAAAAACCGCGCCTGTCTAAAGTCGCCGGATTTCAGCGCGTGCCGCAGCTCCGCGGCTACTACTACGGCTTCATCACGGACCGCAAACCTTTTGATGACGTGCGCGTGCGCAGGGCCTTTTCTATGGCCATCGATCGGAGCGTCTTTCCTAAAATCCTCCACGGCGGAGAGCAGCCCGCAAGCTCTTGGATTCCCTCCGGCATGCTGGGCCACAATCCTAGAATCGGTCTCATGTACAACCCGCCCGAGGCCAGGAGGCTCTTGAGGGAAGCCGGCTATCCGGACGGCAAGGGATTCCCTCCGGTCACGTTAGCCTATAACACCGACGAGGATCACAAGATCGTCGCCGAGGCTGTCCAGGGAATGTGGAAGAGAAACTTGGGCATCCTGGTGCGCCTGGAAAATCAGGAATGGAAGGTCTATCTCAAGAAACTCCAGACCGACCCGCCGCACATATTCCGTCTTGGCTGGGGGGCTGATTATCCGGACCCGGATAATTTCATGAAGCTCTTCACCTCGCTCAGCGGGAACAACAACACGCGCTGGAAGAATCCCCGCTATGACGAACTTCTGGAGCTAGCCGCGAGAGAATTTAACCCAAAGAGACGAATCAGGCTCTACGACGAGGCGCAAAAGATCCTTTGCGAGAGAGATATCCCAATCACGCCCCTCTTCACCACCGCAGAGAGCACCGTGCTGAAACCGCGTTACTCTGGCCTGGAATACAGCTCCATGGGTCGGCTGGTACTCAAGGATGTAAAACCGAAGGAAAGCAAGCTTCCAGCGGTCAGCGATCGGCAGTCAGCCAAAGGTTTCTGGCGATTGGCTGGCAGATAGCTGAATGCTGATGGCTTCTTAGCTGAGCTGGCAAAAATGGCCCGCTATCTTTTGAGACGGCTCCTTCATGGTATCGTGGTCCTATGGGTGGTCGTCACCCTTACCTTTGTGCTTATGCGTATCACGCCGGGCGGCCCGTTCGATCGGGAGCGACGCCTCCCGCCTGAGGTGCTGGCAAATATCGCCGCGAAATACCATCTCGACGAGCCCTGGTCCAGGCAGTACGCGCGCTACCTGGGAGGGATCTTGAGAGGAGATCTCGGCCCTTCTTACAAATACCTCGACCGCAGCGTCAGTGATATCGTCGTCGAGACCTTCCCTATCTCGGCCTTGCTTGGAATTCTCGCCCTCGTTTTCGCCCTGGCATTTTCCTTTCCCGTGGGGATATGCGCTGCCTATTACCATAACTCCTGGACGGACCGCTGGTGCCTGCTCCTGGCCACCCTGGGAATCTCCCTGCCGCATTTTATCCTCGGCGCGTTGCTGATCTGGCTTTTTTCCGTGCAGCTCGGATGGTTCCAGGCCGGAAGATGGGAGAACTTGACCAGCGTGGTCCTGCCAACGATTACCCTCGGGGCGGCGCCAGCCGCCTACTTCTTTTACCTCCTCCGGTCCACTCTGCTCGAGACTTTGGGAGAGGACTTTATCCGGACGGCGCGGGCCAAAGGGCTGAAGGACAGTGCTGTCCTCTTTAAGCACGCCTTGAACAATTCTCTCATCCCGACGCTGACCGTGCTCGGTCCTCTTGCCGCGACTCTTATAACTGGCTCTTTCGTTGTCGAATATATCTTCGCCATCCCGGGCATGGGAAGGTTCTTCATCACGGCGGTAACAGACCGCGACTATCCCCTGATCATGGGGGTAACGCTCGTATATACCGTGCTCCTGGTAGGCGCCAATCTTTTAGTGGACCTGTGCTATTCACTGGTGGACCCGAGGATAAAAAGTCACTGAGTTCCAAGCAATGAAAAAGAGCAAAGGCCTGTGGAGCGGACTGGCGCGGGAACCAGGCACTCTAGGGTGCCTCCTGTTTATTCTGGGAGTCTGCCTTAGCGGTTTTCTCGCCCCGGTGGTTTCCCCTTACAGCCCGGGGGGATTGGATGAGCAGCGCATCCTGGAAGCCCCCGGATGGAGTCACTGGATGGGAACTGACGGACTGGGGAGAGACCTTTTCACCCGCATCCTTTACGGCGCGCGCGTTTCCATAACGGTGGGCATCGGGACCGCCCTCATCGCCCTGCTCCTAGGGACCGTGTACGGCCTCGCATCGGGCTACGTCGGAGGCCCGTTAGATCATCTTCTCATGCGGATCGTAGATGTCTGCTACGGTTTGCCCGATCTCCTCATTTTTATCCTTCTCTCGCTGGTCTTCGGACGCAACATCGCGGGCGTCCTCATAGCCCTTGGACTTGTGACCTGGGTTCGCTTTGCCCGGATCGCCAGGGGACAGGTACTGCAAGCCAAAGAATTCATCTACGTCGAAGGGGCCAGGGCCGTCGGCGCCTCGCACTTGAGGATCATCGCGCGCCACATCCTTCCCAACATCATGGCCCCTATTCTGGTTACTCTAACATTTAGCATTCCAGGAGCAATTCTGGCGGAGTCCACTCTTAGCTTTATTGGCCTGGGGATCAACGATCCCTACAGCGAATGGGGAACCAGTTGGGGGACGCTGGCGCAGGACGGCTGGCGCGCCATGCGGAGCTACCCGCACATGATCCTTTTTCCGGGGCTGGCGATTTTTCTCACCATCCTCGCCTTTAACTTCCTGGGAAATGGGTTGAGGGATATTTTGGACCCGAAAGGAAGGTGAGGGAAAGGGCAACTTTGAAGATTCCCTACTTTATCAGCCTATTTGACATCATTGCATACCTCTTTTACTATCTTCGGCTAGGATAGAGAAAACCGCACTGGTATCATTTTGAGGGAGGCTATCTATGACGCAGGCTGTTCAAGAGAACGTGCACCCATATATTGTTTCGCACAAGGATTATTGCGGCGGAAGCCCAGTAATTAAAGGCACAAAATTTCCTGTGCGGTCTATAGTGAATTATGTCCTAAGACAGGGACTTTCCCCTGAAGAGTTGGTCCGTGAGTTTTCCCATTTGACGCTGGCACAAGTCTACGACGCACTTTCCTACTATTATGATCACAAAGAAGACACTGACCGAGAACTGAAGGAGAACACCGAGGAGAGGTTGAGAGCACAAAAGGACGTGTAATGGCCAACATTACCCTGCTGCTAGATGAGGACGTGCGAGTGGTGCTTGGCGAGATCCTCCGGCAGCGCGGGTATGATGCCCTCCATGTTCTGGACGTCGGTCGCGGAGGGAGGAGTGACCCAGAACAGCTCGCTTATGCTGCCAGCCAAGGGCGCGTGATCTTAACTCATAACATCCGAGATTACGTACTCCTAGACAAACAATATCGCGAACAGGGAAAGGAGCACGCTGGCATTATCCTTTCTGACCAGATTCCACTGAGAGATCTGCTTCAAAGAACCCTCCGCTTTTTGAGCCGTCATACAGCCGAAGAGGTACGGGACAGGGTACTTTGGCTGAAGGATTAAGGGCCGCTGACACCAGCGGCCCTTTGTTATTTCAATGCGGCAAAGATCTCCTATGGGAGGGTGGAGTCGTGAAGCTGACCGTCGTCAACGGCACTCATGCCCGGCTTCATACTTTGAGGGACACCCACCTTCACCGAGCCTGTGCACACGCCTCCCTCTGCGTCATTGGCCGAGAAGCTAACCTGATAGACTCTTCCATTCCCTTTTCCAGAGCGCTCGGCCCGAAGCAAAACCTTGTTCCCCATGATTACAGCATCAGGACTCGTGTCTCCATCACCTAGCCCATTGACCGGTTCATCCTGCGTGACGCTCGTAATCGCAACCGCCACTCCATCATTGTCCGGGTCGGTTACTCCGCTGATGCTGACTTCTCTCATGCCATGATTCGGTGGCCATAGGAGACCCGGTGTAGCCTGCGCCAGTCCACACAGTGGCGGACCGTTGATGACGGTAACAACCACATCCGCAGGATTACTAATCAGCAGACTGTCGCTGACAGTCAAGCGGAAGGTTAGCTGAGTTGTGCTGGCTACGGCCGGAGTAGTGAGACTCGGCGTCGCCGTTGTCGGGTTGGACAACACAACTGCCGGTCCTCCCACTTGAGTCCATTGATATGTGATAGGATCATTATCCGGGTCAAAACTTCCACTCCCGTTCAGGGTAACAACCACGCCCGGCCTTACAGTCTGGCCATCTCCTGCATTCGCCACCGGCGTATGGTTTTCCTGCTCCACGGTTACCTGGACCTCATCCGTGTGCGAGAGCGCACCGTCAGAAACGGTTAAGGCAAATCTTAGAATCTCTGTACCGCTCACACCGCCAGGGATCAGCGGAGCGGTGAACGTCGCCTGGGGACTGCCCGCGCCGCTTAGTGCCGCTGGTGTCCCGAACGTCTGTATCCACTGGTACAAAATTGGGTCACCATCCGGATCAAAGCTATTGATGCCAGAAAGCGTGACCTGGCTACCTTCCCTAACAACCTGATCCGCTCCGGCCTGAGCCACCGGCGCATGATTCACGTTCACGACCTTCACATCCACGGTATCTGAACTTGTCTGACTGCCACTTGTGACCGTGAGTTGGAATGTGAGTGTCTGACTGCCAAATCCGCCCGGCAACAGCGGTGCCGTAAAGGTCGGCGCCGGGCTTGACGGATTGTTCAAAACAACAGACGGTCCGGCTAGCTGAACCCAACCGAAAGTTAAATTCGCTCCTGTACTCGCAGACCCATCCAAAGTCGCTACGGACCCTTCGGCCACTGCCTGATCAGGTCCCGCGTTGGCAACGGGAGGCGCGGAGGGACTACACGTCCCGCGGATTGTGAGATCGTCAAGGCGATGGTAAATAGGATTGGTCGTGGCCCTGCCGTCCGGGCCAGACAACGCAACGAGGAAGTGATCGCCCGTGCTCTGGATGGCGTGTGGGGAGAACGAGAAGCTCTCCGTCTGACCGTTCTGGGCTACCGTACCGACGACGCTGCCGTCAACGTTGAACGTGAAGTTCAAGTTGAGGACGGGACCAAACTGGATGCTCGGGTAGAAACGAGCAATAACATTAGCGCCGTCGCCCAGTTGGATAAGCGAATCGTTGTAATTGCTGTCCGAGCGCACAAAGTCAAGCCAATAACCACTAGTCCATGCGCCGTTACTCCGGATCTCAAATATCGCGGTATACGATCTAGGAAGCCCGCCGTACCCACTACTCTCTGCCACCGTCGCCGACACAGAAACTGGCGTAGCGAAGGAGAAAGGACGATAGATGCCCGCGACGTTGGCACCAACCCCTACCGCGGTGAGCTGGCCGGATAGAATTGAGAGGTTGCCGACGCTGTTATTGGGGCTATCGAGCCAGCCGTTGGAAGAAGGTATTCGCATCAGTGCCGATTTTCGCCACGAAGGCATCATTGAAACCGCCAAAAGCGGCCTGGAAGGGGTTGGCTGTAGGAAAGTCCGTCGAATCGGTGATCCCCGCCACATAGGCGTTACCGCAGGAGTCCAGACCAATTTTGGCCTCAGGTTCATAGCCGCCACTGCCACCCAAGTAGGTTGAGTAAACAAGCGCGTTGCCCGAGGGGTTCAGTTTCATCACGAAGGTATCGACCCCGCCGCCGTTAGTAGCCTGGATGGGATTCCTTGTTGGAAAGTCGGTCGAATTGGTGATCCCCGCCACGTAGGCGGCGCCGGAGGAGTCCACAGCAATTCCTCTGCCTGCCTCGAACCCGCTGCCACCCACGTAGGTGGAGTAAACAAGTGCGTTGCCTTGCGGGTTCAGCTTCACTACGAACACATCATTTGTGCCGCGGAGAACGGTCTGAAAGGATCCTGCGGTCGTGGGGAAGTCGGGCGACGGGGTCGACCCGGTAACATAGACATTGCCGTTAAAGTCGACGGCAATGCCTATACCTCCCTCGTACCCGCTGCCGCCCACGTAGGTGGAGTAAACGACTGAGCCGGCCGGACTGAGCTTTGTCACGAAGGCATCACCAATGCCACCACCAAAAGCGGTTTGGAAAGCCCCGGCGGTTGTGGGGAAGTTGGAGGACCAGGTCTCTCCGGTCACATAGGCGTTACCGGTGCAGTCCGCAGTGATGTCCCAGCCAACGTCAACACCATTCCCGCCTAGATAAGTGGAGTACACGAGGCTCTTGCCATCCGAACTCATCTTGGTCATGAAGGCGTCGCGGATGTCGTCCTGAGGCCCACCACCATGCTGGGGCTGGAAGGCATTCTGCGTAGGGAAGTCGGTTGAATAAGTCCAGCCCGTAATATGGGCGTTGCCGGAGCAATCCACGCTTATGCCGAAACCAGTCTCGGGTCCAGTACCGCCTAAGTAAGTCGAATAGACGAGACCGTTGCCCTGCGAATTCAATTTCGTCACGAAGACATCGTAGGGACCGCTCTTAGCACGCTGAAACGCCCCCTCTGTCGTGGGGAAGTTGGTGGAAGTGCTTGATCCCGTCACGTAGCTGTTACCGGAAGCGTCGACGGCGATGCCAGAGGCATCTTCGTTGTCCCTGCCGCCCAAATAGGTCGAGTAGACGACCGAACCTGTCGGGTCCAGCTTCGTTACGAAGGCATCACCGAAAGCATCCGGGGTGGAACCGCCTGCGAAGTTGTCCTGGTAGGGATTCACTGTAGGAAAGTTAGTGGAACTGGTCAGCCCCGTCACGTAGGCGTTGCCGGCAACACCGGATCGATGATGAGGGGCCTGTTCGTATCATATGCGGCGACTTGAAAACCAACGAAGTGATTCCGAGTTTTGAGTTTTGAGTGTTGAGTTTTAAGTGTCGAGACCTCATCCCGGAAGCCAAGATCAACATAGCTGCCGGAGATTTCGCGCCGGACGCCGGCGATTTCCTGATAGACGAGAGGTTTGTGGAGACGCAGATCACCTAAGGCAGTTTGCAGGATGAGATCTCCCCTCGTGTCTACCTTAATTTTATCTGCACCTTCAAAGGCTAATTGGATTACTGAGGGATCGGCACCGGGCGAAACAACAAAGTCGTATTCAAGCTGTCGTTGGTTGCCGTAAAAGACCAAATTGATGCCGGGATAGACGTCCTTGTATTCGAGTCGCTTGTAAGTCGGAATGTTTGTCCGCCACTTTTTCGGGTCGTTACCGATGAAGTAGTTGACCTTGCCTGGCAGTTGTTCCAACCCCGCTACTTTGGTATCCGAGTTCGCCCCGACGAGCTTCATACGAACAACGGTTTCAAGTTTCGAGTTTGGAGTTTCGAGTTTTGAGTCGGTCGGTTTAGATTGCGCAGAAAGCTGACGGCTGATAGCTGATTGCTTATCATCCGGCTTGCGCAGCGCGAGGACAAATTCGGTAGATGTAAGGAAAAGAGTGTAGCCACTGCCACGAGCGAGAAACTTTACCCGCCCATCGGTCTGGCCCCGGTTGGCCTCAAAGTGTAACGGGGCTGTTAGAAACGTAGCTTGAATTCGGTTTTTGGTAACATCGGGAACATGCGGAGAGGCAGCAGTGGTCGGCGGTTTGGCGTTAGCGGGGTTTATGAGCAGAAACGCAAGTAGAAGAGTTACATTCACACACAGACAATTTATCCATCCGGACGCTTTCTTATTGGGTCTCATGGCTGCCTCCTCCCTAGTCTCGCGACAATAAAAATGCCCGGCTGGCGAGACCCAGTCCGGGCTATTGTAATACGTATCCAAGATGCGACTGGATCAAATGACCCAGCTTAAACATAGAAGCTCAATAAACGGGCCTCAGACTATTCTACGAGACGGGGGCTGTCAAACAGAAAAAACACCCGGCAATGGCGGGGAGGAAGAGTCGG